>CAZYUK010000063.1:0-7639 GCA_964650675.1 uncultured Candidatus Bathyarchaeia archaeon | reverse complement strand
TAGTCCCAGGGCTCCACGACCTCTCTCTCCATCGCCGATGTGAGGGGCATAATGGCGCTGAGGGCCGCCAGGCAGACACCGTCAGTCTCCTCGAGCACCAGCCTCCCCGGATTGCTCGTGATCGTGATCCTGTCGCCGACCCTGTAGATCTTGCACGGACCGGAGACGTGGGTAGGCTTGCCGTCGAGGCTTTTAGGTTCCTTGACGTCTACGACGGTGAAAACGACCTTGTACATGTCTCGAATCCGACCACTTATTCGTCTGGACGTTGAAAAGGTTGGCGTCATCCGCCCCTGTTTATGCCCCAGAAGTGGCGGACATCGACATCATCGGCGGCGTCTGTTCCATGGGCGCCCTTTCCGGTCGCCGGGTCAACGTGGGTGCCGTGGTCCGGGCAGAAGGCGATGACCCTGTTCTCTGCAGCGGACGCCTCGTTGAAAGCCTCGCCCAGAACCCTGAAGGCCTCGAGGTGACGCTTGAAGGCCTCGATCGCCTCCGGGCTTCTGGGCGTCGAGCAGTGCATCGCGTCGTCGTACTCCTGGTTGTAGGCGACTATCAGGTCATATGCGCCCTCGTCGATGAGCCCCAGAGCACGCCTCACGACCTCTGGATCGTAGGTCTCGGTGTAGTAGTCTACGGCCCTGCCCCTGAAGATGAGGTCGATGCTGCTGTCCTTGACCGCGACTATGGCGACCCTCCTGCCGGCTCGGCTCACGGCGTCGAAGAGGGTGTCGCATCCTAGGACAGGCTTCTCGTACCTCATGATGCCATGGGCCTCGGGCTCCGCGCCTGTGAACATGGAGGCGAAGCAGACGGGCGTGTATGTCGGGAGGACGGAGCGCATCTTGACCTCGACTGGGGCCAGCTCCTTGACGTGTCTGTAGAGGGGCTCGTAGTCCCTGTGGATGCCTTCGCCTAGGGCGTCGGGGGCATAGATGAACGCCTTCCTGAGCCGCCCCTCTATCCCCTTTGCCCTCGCGTCGCTCAGGACCCTCAGAATCGCCTCCGCCGAGGATAGCCCTGGGGGCTCGACGCCCATTAGCCGACAGATCGTAGGCGTAACCGCCGCTATACTGCTCATTCAACAATAAATGAGTAGAAAGCCCCAAATAGTTTGTGTGGGGACCTTATCAAATCGTTGAAAGATCATAGGATCTGGTGAGGTTTGAGCGCCGAGAGGCCTTCTGTTAAGCTCATGGTCACGGTTATGTGCGCCGCCCTCTACGCTGTGGGCTCCTACGTGACGGCCTACATTCCTTCGCCGTGGGGGTTCGGCCAGTTTAGACCGGCCGTCGTTATCCCAGCCTTCTTCGCAGTGGTCTTCGGCCCGATCCCCGCCGGTGTCGGTGCCGCCCTGGGCACATTACTGGCTGACTCCATCAAGCACGGCTACCTCTACCCCGGGAGCCTGATCGCGGCCGTCCCGGGCAACTTCGCCGGCTTCTACCTCATAGGCTGGTTCCTCTGGAGGAGGTTCAGTTGGAACAAGTTCATCATAATAAGCAACCTGGGGCTCCTAGTGGCGAACCTCGTCGTCGCGGTGCTGTACGTGTTCGCCTACAAGGTACTCTACCAGAACCAGTACGTGGGCATCCCCGTCGAAGCCCTCGTTGCGGTAGCGGCTGGACTGACCCTCTTTTGGTTTGTCACTATGCTCCCCTTCGTCCTCCTCGTGACGCCTCCCCTGATCAAGGCGGCTGTCAGCGCGTTTCCATCCCTAGTCCACTCAGACCTCATCGAGGCTCTCAGGAGGAAGATACCCGCCAGGGAGCTCGGCGCCTCGATGGTGGGGCCAGGGGTCGTCCTCCTCCTCATCGCCCTCTCCGTGAGCTTCACGGGGCTGGGCGCGTGGATGGTCGACAACCCCACGTTCGGGGCGACGACGAAGTCGATCATCGAGATCCTCTGCCATGTCTGCGGGGCGGTCCTCTCCGCGCTTGGCCTCCTCTTCCTCACGGGGAAGGTCGGCGAGGAGAAGGATGTGTCTCACAGCCGTGCCTGATTCCCCCCAACTCCCTTGAAACCGACTACTGGCTCGCCTGGTCAAAGGAAAAAAGGATTAGATGAGAAGAGTTTACTCTATGATGTAGACTATGTTCAGTGTCACCGTGACGCTCAGGTTTCCCTCTAGTATAGGTGTCGATGATTTAGCCGAGTCAGCCGTCGAGTAACTCCTGTAAGGAGTGTACGGGTAGTAGGAGCTCTCAGATACGGACTGAACCCCTGTTATCTGTACGTCGAGGTTGGCGGTGATCACGTCGGCCTTGCTCTCCGCGTCTGCGATGGCCGCCTTGTAGGCGTCGAGTTTCAGCTGATTCGCCAGCTCGTCCGAGAGGCCGAAGGTGATGCTCTCGACCTTGTTGGCTCCGGCTACGGCTGCGGCGTCGATGACTGGCCCAAGCTTGTCGAAGTCAAGCACCTTGACCTGGACCATGTTGGTGACCTGGAAGGAGACCACCTGCTTAGCCTCCCAGTCGTACATGGGGTAGACGTTGTAGGAGACCGTCTGGATATCCTCGTCGGTGAAGCCGAGCGCCTTGATCGCGGCGATGACATCTGTCATGAGCCCCGCGTTCTCGTCGATGGCCCTGCCCGCCAACTTGTCCTCGGTATATACGCCGATGGCGACCGTGGCCTGGTTGGCCTTCGCCGTCACCTTTCCCGTTCCTGAGAGGGAGAGGGTCTTTAAATCAGACGAACTCCCGTCCCCTACGAACGTGGATGCCCCCAAGGAAGGCGGTATGCCGACCGGGAACCTGAACTCGGCCCCAAGGCTCAGTCCGGGGGTGTAAGCTATGAGCGCGCCGGCGAGTAGGATCGATGCGCATATCGCTAGAACCGAAGCTGCTTGCTGTGTCCTATCCATTGTTTGTCGAAAAAGAGAGTGCACCACGGGTAGTTATACCCATAGTTTAGAACAGACGTTCAAGGGCGTAGAACAGGCGTGGAATGGTGTGCCAAGTCCTCAGGGGAGGCGCACATCGCTCTCTCACCGTCATGACATACTCTGGCCGCTGAATGTCGATGAAAGGCTCCGGGCCCATTGGCAAAAGCTGCTCCTCCATGAACTCCGTGAATTTCATCGTTATGTAAATTAGGCATCGATGTTCAGGGCTTCTGATAACCCTACCTGGGTTCTTCGAATGTAAAAAAAGAATATAGAAAGGGAGAGGGTAGAGGCTTACCTGAAGTTCCTGAGCACTTCCTTCGTCTCAGACGGGAAGTCTCTCAGAAGGTTCTTTAGGACGGTTTCTGCGACGTATTTTTTGAAGTCGGCCTCGTTGAGCTTCGTCGAGTAGATCCTCCTGTGGCCACCCTTGCCGGTTATCTCGGTGTAGCCGAGGACCCCCTCGTCGACCATGGCGTTGAGGAAGTTTATGATGGAAGCCCTGCTTATGGTCTTGTTCTTCAGAGCCTTGTTTACGTGGTTCCAGACTTCACGGGAGCTAGCACCCTCGCCCTTGTTCTCCCAGATGAATCTTAGAGCCTCTTCCTGGTAGTCCTTCAGTACCATAGCGAGCCCTTCGCCCGCTGTATCTATCGTTAGTGTCATCCGTGTGTCTCTCTCCGCTTTCGGAGGCTCGGTAATATTTAAACTTCACTCTGTTTCAAGGCTTGTGTGAATAGTGTAATTACTTTTTGGTGGCCGCCGGGGGTAAACCTTAAGTTCTTATGAATACTTCTTCATATGAAGAAAAACTCATATTAGGTGATCTGGGCTGAAGCATGACCTAAGCGAGACCTGCTGTGGGCTCTTCTCGACACTCGCGAACCCCACGAGGCTCGCCATCCTTGAGAACCTGAGGGGGGGGCCGAAGAACGTCACGGCGATCTCCGAGGAGCTTGAGCAGGAGCAGAGCATGGTCTCCCATAACCTGAAGCCCCTCGAAAGGTGCGGCCTGGTGTTCATCGAGAGGAGGGGGCGGGAAAAGGTCTACAGCCTGAACAGGAAGACTGTCGAGACGATCTTCAGGGCCGTGAAGAACCACGCCGAGAACTTCTGCCCCGCCAAGGGGCGGTGCGAGCACTCGAGGTGACGCGGCCGTTGACAGCGTGTCGCGAAAGAGGATGTGTTTGAAGATGTTCTGCTATCAGTGTGAACAGACAGCAGGAGGAAAGGGCTGCGACAGGTTCGGGGTATGCGGCAAGTCGCCGGAGGTCGCCGCCCTACAGGATTTGCTCGTCTACGCGTTGAAGGGCTTGTCCCTCTGCGCCGTCGAGGGTAGGATGGTCGGGGTCAACGATCAAGGCGTGAACAGGTTCACATGCGAGGCGATGTTCGCCACCCTGACCAACGTCAACTTCGACGCAGAGAGGATAGCGGGCCTCGTCAGGGAGGCTGTAGAGCTGAGGGAGGCGCTGAAGAAGAGGGTCGAGAGAGCCGGAGGATGTGTCGACTTCCACGAGGGCCCTGAGAACTTCAAGCCTGCGGAGACGATGGCGGGTATGGTCAAGCAGGGGGCTGAGGTCGGCATCCTCTCAGACCCCGGCGAGGACCCCGACATCCGTAGCCTGAAGTGGACCCTCACTCACGGTCTGAAGGGGATATCGGCCTACGCCGACCACGCCTTCATCCTCAGGAAGGAGGACGACGAGGTCTACGGGTTCATCCAGGAGGCTCTGGTGGCTACTCTGAAGAGGGACGCGGAGTTCGAGGAGATGGTCGGCCTCGTCATGAGGGCGGGGCGGGTCAACCTGAGGGCCATGGAGCTCCTCGACCAGGCGAACACGGGCGCCTACGGCGACCCCGTTCCCACGAAGGTCCCGCTGGGACACAGGAAGGGGAAAGCCATTTTAGTCTCAGGGCACGACCTCCACGACCTTGAGGAGGTCCTCAAACAGAGTGAGGGGAAGGGTGTCTACGTCTACACCCACGGCGAGATGCTGCCCACCCACGGCTACCCGAGGCTGAAGAGGTTCAGGCACCTCTACGGCCACTACGGCACCGCCTGGCAGAACCAGAAGAAGGAGTTCGCGGAGTTCCCTGGCGCGGTACTCGTGACGACAAACTGCATCCAGCAGCCACAGGAATCCTATAAGGAGAACATCTTCACAACCGGCATGGTCGGATGGCCGGGTGTCGCCTACATCGGCGGGGAGAAGGACTTCACGCCGGTGATAGAGAAGGCACTAGAGATGCCAGGCTTCGGGGAGGACCTCGACGCCGGATATGTCACCGTCGGCTTCGGCCACGCCGCCGTCACGGGCGTCGCCGGCAAGGTCGTCGACCTCGTCAAGAGGGGGAAGATAAGGCACTTCTTCCTGGTCGGCGGCTGCGACGGATCAAAGGCGTCCCGCATCTATTACGCAGAGTTCGTGGAGAAGGTGCCTAAGGACTGCGTGGTGCTCACTCTCGCCTGCGGCAAGTTCAAGTTCTTCACCAAGCAGCTCGGCGACATAGAGGGGATACCGAGGCTCATGGACGTGGGGCAGTGCAACGACGCCTACTCCGCAATCCAGATAGCCCTCGCCCTGTCGAAGGCGTTCAACGTGGGCGTGAACGAGCTACCCCTTAGCCTCGTCCTGAGCTGGTACGAGCAGAAGGCCGTCGCCGTACTGTTGACGCTGCTGAGCCTCGGCATAAAGAACCTAAGAATTGGACCGAGTCTGCCCGCCTTCTTAACGCCGAACGTCCTCGACTACCTCGTCAAGAACTTCAACATGATGCCGATCACGACGCCCGACGAGGACCTGAGGGCGATACTCGGCTGAGCTTTGCGACCATGCTCCCCTAGGTGTCGAAGACCGTCCTGACGGTCCACACCCCATTCCTCTCCTCTATCCTCATCATGTGGTAGGTGACGGCCTTCACCGATGCCCCCGCCTCATGCGTCGTCGCGCTGAACCTTTCACCGGCGCAGCTGGCACCGAGCTTGAAGCCTGTGGGGGTGATCTCGATTTTGATACTCTTCGCTATCAGCCCATCGACATCAACCCTGTAGAGGAGCTCCGCGAGGAAGTTGAAGAGGAGGCTCTCGTAGTCGTTGCCCTCCACCTCGACGGTAAAGGTTTCCCTCTCGTTGATCCCCTCCAGCGGGGTGATGGCGTTGTACATGGCTAGGGCGACGTTGGCGAACGCCTCCCCCATGGTCTTTCCCCACCCCTCAACTAGGAGGTCAGCCGGCGGTCCGCCCTCAGGGTAGCTGTATCCCGCCATGTCACTCCCACTCTATTGTCGCTGGCGGCTTGTTAGAGATATCGTAGACGACGCGGGTCACACCGGGGATGGCGTTTGTTATCCTGCCACTGATCCGTTCCAGGATGTCCCAGGGAACTCGGGTGAAGTTCGCCGTCATGGCGTCCACGCTATCGACGATGCGGACGGCGACCGTCCAGCCGTATGCACGCTCGTCGCCCTTGACGCCTGTGCTCGAGGTGTCCGTGAGGACGGCGAAGTACTGCCAGGGCTTCACGGCGAGCTCCGAGCGCTCCACCTCCTCGCAGACGATGGCGTCCGCCCTCCTCAGGGCGTCGAGCTTCTCCTGGGTCACCTCACCCATGATGCGAACGGCGAGGCCTGGCCCTGGGAACGGCTGCCTGGAGACAAGCTCCTCGGGTAGCCCGAGTCTCCTCCCGAGGGCACGGACCTCGTCCTTGTATAGGTCCTTCAGCGGCTCTACGACGCCCTTGAACGCCATTTTAAGGGGGAGACCTCCGACGTTGTGGTGGGTCTTTATGGTGTCGGCGTGGCGGGTGATCCCCGACTCGATGCGGTCAGGGTAGATGGTGCCCTGGACGAGGTACTCGGCGCCGAACCTCCGGGCCTCGTCCTCGAAGACGCGGATGAACTCCTCGCCTATGATCCTCCTCTTCCGCTCAGGGTCCCTGACTCCCTTCAGCTTCCTCAGGAAGCGCTCCTTTGCTTCGATGACTATCACGTTGACGCCGAGCCCCCTCAGCACCTCCTCGACCTGACGTGACTCGTCCATCCTCATGAAACCGTGGTCGACGTGGACGGCGGCGGCCCTGTCGCCGAGAGCTTTACTCGTGAGGACGCCGGCGACGCTTGAGTCGATGCCGCCGCTCAGCGCTATTACCGCATTGCCGTCGCCGATCTGCCGCCTGATCCCCTCGACTGCCTGCTCGACCGCGTCGACAGGCTTCCAGTTCGGCCTGCACTCGCAGACTTTGAAGATGAAGTTTCGGAGCATCTCGCCGCCGTGCTCGGTATGCACCACCTCAGGGTGCCACTGAAGGCCGTAGATCGGTTTCTCGCGGTGGCGGAAGGCGGCGACGGGCGCAGAGTCGGTGTGGGCGAGGACCTTAAAGCAGGCCGGGAGGCTGTAGACGGTGTCGCCGTGACTCATCCAGACCCGCTCCCTCTGACTCATCCCCTCAAGGACACCCTCAGGCGCATCGATGGTTGCCTCCCTGGGACCGTACTCCCTGAACTCACCTTTCCTGACATCGCCGCCGTTTAGGTCTGCGATGAGCTGGTGGCCGTAGCAGAGGCCGAGGACGGGGACGCCGAGGTCGAGGATGCGCTCGTCGAGTCTCAGCGGGCTCTCCGCGTTGACGCTGCTCGGGCTCCCGCTCAGGATTATTCCCTTCACGTTCATGGCGCCGCCCAGGGCCCTGACCTCTTCGATGGAGGCGTCGCTGGGAAGAATCTCGGAGTAGACGCTCATCTCCCTCACCC
>CAZYUK010000062.1:0-7640 GCA_964650675.1 uncultured Candidatus Bathyarchaeia archaeon | reverse complement strand
GTTTCACTATCTAGAAGGTGAAACAAACGGGAACGTTCATAAAGAAAGGAGAAAAATAGGAAAAAGAGGAGGCCTACAATGAAAGAAATCAAGGATACTAAGAGTCTTTGTCCAGAATGCCTGAAGGTTTTGCCAGCTAAGATATTCGAGGACAAGAATAAGGTTTACATAAAGAAGACCTGCAGTGAACACGGCGAGTTCACCGACCTTTACTGGGGTGATTACAAACAGTACATGAGAGCCCAAGGCTTCGAGGAGCTCGGGACGAAACTAAATAACCCAAGAACGAAGAAATCAATCGGCTGTCCCTACGACTGTGGGATATGCCAAGAGCACAAATCTGAGACGGTTCTAGCAATAATCGACATCACTAATCGATGCAACCTGAGATGCCCTATTTGCTTCGCTCATGCGGGCGCAGCCGGCTACCTCTATGAGCCCACGAAGGATGAGATCAAGGGTATGATGGAAAATTTCCTTTCCAACAGGCCCGTCCCTCCACCTGCACTTCAATTTAGTGGTGGGGAGCCCACGGTCAGGGACGATCTCCCAGATCTAATCAAGATGGCGAAGGACCTGGGTTTCAGACACGTCGAGGTGAACTCCAACGGCATAAGGATGGCTGAGAGCGTCGAATATTGCAGGAGCCTGAAGAAGGCTGGCTTAAGCACAGTTTACCTTCAATTCGATGGAGTGACCCCTGATGTATACAAGACGACAAGGGGCTTCGACCTCTTCGAGATCAAGAAATGTGCATTGGCTAATCTTAAAGCAGGGGGCTTCAGGAGCGTCGTCCTCGTCCCCGTCCTAGTTGGAGGCACGAACGAAGATCAGGTGGGCGACATAATCAGGTTCGCAATAGAGCACAAGGATATCGTCAGGTGCATCAATTTCCAGCCTGTCTCGATAACCGGCCGCATCAACAAGAAGGAGCGGCAGAGGATGCGGATAACCATCCCTGATCTTATGCGCCTCGCCGAGGAGCAGACGAATGGTCTCGTTAAGCAGGGGGACTGGTATCCAGTTTCCACCGTTATGCCCTTTGTACAGTTCATCGGGAATCTGAAAAGGAGACAATATATTGACTTCAGCGCCCATCCACACTGTGGAATGGCAACCTACCTAATAGTTGAAGGGGACAAGGTCATACCGATATCGAAGCAGCTGAACATCGATAGCCTCCTAAAGGCAGTGTCGAAGGCCAACGAGAAGTTCATGAGCGGGAAGAAAACGAGAGCTGAGGTCACCGCTGTAAGCGGCGTAATGAAGAACGTGAGGCTGGGCGCCCTGAGGAAGTATATTCTTCCGGTCATAATGAACGGAGACTATAGCAGCCTTAGCAAGCTCCACCATAACATGATCATGATCGGCTCAATGCACTTCATGGATCCCTACAACTTCGACTTGGAACGAGTTGAGAGGTGCGTCATACACTACGGGACACCAGACGGGAGGCTGATACCATTCTGCACGATGAACACGTTACACAGGGCAGGCATCGAGAAGAAGTTCGCAAAACCACTCGATGAGAAGACTAATACTCAGCTCTACGACGTTGAAAAGTTAACCGAAAGAATATTGAGTGAAGAGGCTTCTAAGGCCTCTTAGCCTCGAGCACCGCGCCCTTATCGGCGGAGGTGACAAGCGAGGCGTACCGCAACAGGTATCCCTTCCTTATCTTCGATTCCGGGGGCTTCCATGTTGAAAGGCGCCTGGCTACCTCCTTCTCAGGAACCTTGAGGTCGATCTTCCGCCTCGGAATGTCGATACTAATACGGTCTCCGTCTCTGATAATGGCGATTGGTCCACCTGCCGCGGCCTCCGGAGAGATGTGCCCGATACAAGGACCTCTTGAGGCACCTGAGAACCTACCGTCGGTAACCAGTGCAACTGACTCTCCCAGACCGTAGCCGATTACGGTGCTGGTCGCCATCAGCGTTTCGCGCATGCCTGGACCCCCCTTAGGTCCCTCGTACCGGATGACTATGACATCACCCGCCTTGATTTTACCTTTCTGGATAGCGGAGACAGCCTCTTCCTCACGATCGAAGACCCTAGCCTTACCCTCGAAAACCCACATACTAGAGCTTATAGCCGCCATTTTTGCGACGGCTCCATCAGGCGCGAGGCTTCCTCTGAGGATCGCTATCCCACCTTCCTTATGGACCGGGGCTTCGAGGGGCCTTATCACATCGTCGTCGAAGATCTTTGCATCCGCGATGTTTTCCATGAGCGACTTGCCGGTTGCGGTGATGACTCCTCCGTCGAGAAGATTTTCGATTCGTTTCATCACCGCCGGGATTCCACCTGCTCTATGGAGGTCCGAGATCTTGTAAGGGCCCGCAGGCGCCATGTTGCAGAGATGGGGCGTGTGCCTACTGATCTCGTCGAATAGTGATAGATCGAGGTCGTAGCCGAGCTCGTGGGCTATCGCCTTGAGGTGCAGCACGGTGTTCGTTGAGCCTCCCAGAGCCATATCGACGGTTATCGCGTTCCTGAGAGATCTTTCAGTCATTATCTTACTCGGAGTGATGTTCCTCTTTAGGAGGGTCATGACCTTCCTCCCCGCCTCCGTGGCCAGCCTTTCTCTATGCGTTCCAGTGCTCGGAGCCGTTGCCATGAAGGGGATCGTCATACCGATAGCCTCGATAAGGCATTGCATCGTCATGGCTGTGAACATGCCGCCGCAGGCCCCGGGGCCCACGCAGCAGATGTTCTCTAGATAATTTGCTTCCTCTCTGCTCATCTCACCTGTCTTTACGAGACCTGTGACCTCGAACATGTCTTGTACCGTGATTGTCTTCCCCCGATACCTTCCCCAGGCCGGGCAGGCAGGCTCCATAGGCCCTCCAAGACAGAAAATTGTCGGAATGTCCATCCTTGCAGCGGCCATCAACATGCCGGGATCGATCTTGTCGCAGCTGGTCAGGCATACCATCGCGTCGAAGCCGTGAGCCTCCACCATGATCTCCAAGGAATCTGCCACTATCTCCCTGCTGGGGAGACTCATCTTCATTCCTTCGTGGCCCATCACTATGCCATCGCAGACGGCTATCGTGTCGAACTCGAGCGGGACCCCCCCTGCCTCCGATACACCTTGCTTAACACGTTTCGCTAATCTGTCAAGATGTGTGTGGCCTGGGTTAATCTCGTTCCAGGAGTTGGCAATCGCCACAAGGGGTTTACCTAAATCCTCGTCTGTTATGCCCACCCCCCTCAGGAGCGTCCTTTGGCTAAGGCGATCGTCCCCGTCGAAGACTTTCGAGCTCCTCTCTCTGAGATTAGGCACCATACCGAAGTAGGGGTTACCTGAATGATATTAAACTTATCAGAATAGGCATGAGAAATCAAGGATTCGGTCGTTTGGTCGCATTAATTTGAGACAAAAGGCGTTGCAGAGTGAGGAAATGGCCTCTCCTACCTCTTAAAAGATGTTTAGACATGATCTGTGTCCGAAGATTTTAGGGCAGTATAATAATTGAAGCCAGAAAGGTGACTTAAAGTGTAATTCAAGTTTAATATCTGTGTTTATATTGGTATTTATATGTTAATTCTCAGCTTACGTTTCTTAGCCTTTTATTAAATATAACTTCAAAATCATGGCCAAATAAGGTATCCAAAAATTAGGCCGATCCGATCTCTGTGTACTGGATTAACAGGCTGTACAAGAAAAAGGGAATAAACACTTTCCTAATACTAGGATCGATGCAAAGCCACGGCAAGAAACGAGTCAAAGAGATGTATGATGAGCTAGGCAGTAGGATCTACAATCTTAGGTATCGTGAAGAACAACTCGCGAAGTATGATGAGGTCTTGCGGCATCTGACGTTGAAACCGGATGAAATTGTCCTCGACGTGGGGTGTGGGACGGGTCTTCTCCTCGAGAAGATTGATGGCATATATGTCGGTTTGGATCTGTCTTCGAGTCTCCTCTCATCTGCGGATCGGAAGGCTCGACCCTTAATCGACAGGCATTTACTACAGGGAGATGCCGAATTCTTGCCTCTCCGCGATGGCGTATTCAACGTGCTACTCTCCTTCACCCTTCTGCAAAACCTGCCTGCTCCAAAAAGGGCGTTATCTGAACTTAGAAGAGTCTCAGGTAGAAACGCATCCATGGGAATAACAGCTTTGAGGAAGAACTATTCATCTGATTCCTTTTATTCGATTCTGGTTGATAGTGGTTTCAATTCGCCCACTATTCTCGACACCGATCCCTATGATTGGATAGCCTTGGTGAATGTTTGATGGATTATGTGTATTTCGTTGGTGTTTCAGAAGCTTTTTATAATAACCGCTGAGGCTCTATAATCACATAGACGGTGCATATATGGAACCGAGCAAGAAGCCACTGAACGTCCTCATCAAGAGTGTAGGCAACAACGTCACAATCAGCCTCAAGGGACGAGGAGAGTACTGGGGGAGGATGACCCGGGCCGACGGTTACATGAACCTGATGCTCAAGGGGGCGAAGGAGTACGACGAGAACGGCCTGGTCGCAAACTACGGCGACGTCTTCATCAGGGGAAACAATATTCTATACATCTGTATCGACCCTCTCACCCCACCTCAGCCGAAGGGTAAGAAGGGAGAAGAGGACGAAGAGGACGAGTGAAAAATCAGGCCTTCTGTAATAGCTCTTGATTGAGTTCATCTAGATATGCTCTCATGAAGGAAATCCTATTTCCCGCGATCAACTTTGCATCTTCCGTGTAGAATAGCTCAGCTAATCCGAGGAGCTTCTCATGGAAGTGGGCTGTGAACTCATCTATGCCTCTTGGAACTTCACCGCTGTAAGCCGCGGCCCGGTAAATGCCAATGGCTCCCAAGGCGTCGAGTTTGTCGGCGTCTGATAGGACCTTCGCCTCGACACTGACGGCTATCTTCCTTTCCGAGTAGCTATGTGCAGATATCGCGTCAGCCACCTTGTTGATCATTTTCGTGGAGAAGCCGAGTTTCAGAAGGATCGGCTTCGCTTTTCTTGCTCCCGCTATGGCGTGGTTCTCTTCTCCGCGTCCAATGTCGTGGAGGAGGGCTGCAGGTAGTAGTATTGACTCATCGGCGCCCACTTTCTTTCCAAGAAAAAGGCACATTCTGTAGACCCGTTCTGTGTGTTCATAGCTATGAGTGCCTTGTCTTGGGAGCGAGCTGGAGACCTCATCCCTGAGTTTTCTTAAAATTTCCTCGCTGAGCAACTCCCTCAGCCCACCTTCATTATGTTGGAGTCGCGACCGACGTTGATTTGGATGACCCCTTTAAAAGAGGTGATGAAGCAGTTTTTCATCTCGATCAAATCCTCGATTTTAATCCCCTCTAATTCACTTATTTTCTCGTTCCAGACAGTGAATGGCACATTACTAGAGTCGTCGGTTACCTCACCCTCCGCCAAGGAATGTTCTAAGCCTGAGTATGTTTTTATCTTCCTGGTCTCCTTAAGCTTCGTTACCCTCACTCTGAAATCCAAATGCTCCATGCCTGGTCTTAGATCCGCTAGCCTCAAAGTCATCTCACCTGGATTCAGGATACGAATACAACGAATCATATAATGAATTGATTGATCGGAGTCGAACCCTTAAAATCCGCAACGGCGTAATTTAAGAAGATGAAGTCTCGTCTGAGCCTCGTTTGCTCCCGTTGCGGGTATTTCTTCCAGGCAGGACATGAGAAATCTTCCTGCGAGAGATGTGGCGGGCAGCTGGAATACGTCTTCGACGAAGAGTACCTGAAGAGAGTGAAGTTCGCAGGCGAGCTGAGGTTCTGGAGATACAGACCGGTCATGCCACCTGTCCAGAAGGTTGTCAGCCTCGGCGAGGGGGGAACACCAATACAGAGGTCTCAAAGACTCGCAGAATCCCTGGGGCTCATCGATCTGAGGCTCAAAGACGAGACAAGGAATCCCACAAGCTCATTCAAGGATCGTTCGGCGGCCCTGCTCATATCCGACGCCCTCTCAAAGGGGTTCGACTCAGCCGTCTGCGCTACGGATGGGAACCATGGCGCATCAGTAGCCGCTTATACTGCTAAGGCGAACATTTCAAGCCACCTTGTCGTGCCGAAGAGCATGGATCTCGGGAAGCTCGCCCAGATGATGGCGTATGATGCCGACATAATAGAGGCCGGTGACACAGTCGAGGAGGCAGTTAAAAGGGCTCGTGGCTTGGAGCACGAAAAAGGGTGGTATCAGGCCACGACCGAGCTCAACCCTCTATCCATCGAGGGGTTGAAGACCATCAGCTATGAATTAGCTGAGCAAGATGTCGTCCCTGACTGGTTGGTCGTGGCCATGGGCAGCGGCGCCACAATTCATTCGCTATGGAAGGGATATCGAGAACTCGAAGTAATGGGGCTCGTGAAGAACACTCCTCACCTCATCGGCGTACAGGCTGTGGGTTGCAAGCCCATCGCTGAGGCATTTGAGCAGGGGCTGGAGGAACCAGTTGAAATTACTCAGGGGAAGACAGAGGCGCTGGCAATAAATGTAGCAGAACCTTTCTTCGGTGAACTGGCGTTGAGGGCTCTCCATGAGTCAGGTGGCTTCGCCGTGACTGTGACAGACGAGGAGATGATTAAGGCTGGGGGAGAGATCGCTAGACTTGAGGGCATTTTCTCTGAGCCTGCTAGTGCCTCCACAGTCGCGTGCCTTAAGAGCCTGGTTGAAGCGGGGAAGATAGGCAAACAAGATTGTGTGGTAAGTCTTATCACAAGCAGTGGACTTAAGACCGATGATATTTTGAGGAGTCTGACAAAGAGGATAAAGACTCCTGGATTGGGTTCCAAGCTCTCCACGAAGAAGAAGATCCTCAACATAATCCTAGCGAGCGGAAAGACGTACGGATATGAGATCTGGAAGGGGATGGGAAGGGAGATGACAATAGGAGCCATCTACCAGCACCTAACTGACTTAGAGGGTAGAGGCCTAATCTCATCAATAATGCAAGGGAAACGCAGGTACATCGAGATAACTGAGAAGGGGAGACGAGTGTTATCCGCCCTCGATGACCTGCAGATCCTTCTATAGAACCATTCAGAGGAACGACAGGTACTTCTTGATCGGCTTCACAAGAAGAAGTGAGATGACGATGCCAACGATCATCTGCCCAACATTTATGGGGACCTCGGCTATGGCTATCACCTCAATCTGGAAGAGTGGACCGATGAGGAAGTACTGGTAAAGGAAGTAGCCTGTAACCATCGATATGCCGCCAATTATCACTGTGAAGATGGTCCAGCCCATCTCGGGGTCGTGCTTCCAGGCCAAGTAGGTTATCGAAACGATGACGATGACCGAGAAGACGATCCAGAGGGCCTGAGGGATGTTCAATGTGAAATAACTCGATCCAAGGGCGACTTCGACATCTCCGCTATAGTAGTTGATCCCGAAATAACCTAGGAGCCCTCCTATGAACAATCCCAGAATCAAGGTGTATATCCTCCAAGAGCTGACAGAGAAACTCGGCTTTCTTTTATTCAATTCGCCGACTATGAAGCCCTCGAATCCCTTTATCACCAGCGTGGCCGGTGCATAATATGAATATCCAAGGAGCAGATCAGCCAGTCCGGAACCCACCCCGCCGGCGAATGCACCGACGAAGGGGCCAAACAAAAGGGCTGAGAGGAAGACCATCGAGTCGCCTATGTTG
>CAZYUK010000061.1:0-7685 GCA_964650675.1 uncultured Candidatus Bathyarchaeia archaeon | reverse complement strand
TGCACTCTCACGTTCCGAGGCTGAATAGATGCGCCGACTCTAAAAGGGTATCGAGAAAAAGAGTAGATCATTGCTGTTATCCTCTCTCCAGATTGTAAGCTCTGCTTCCCGAACAGCGACCCCTTAATGATCGGACTTGTGAAGAAAAGCAATAATGAGGCCCTCAGGTTCCTCCTTGAGCTTGCGCGCCGCGAGTACAAACCAAGGCTTTAACCTCGGACGCCGACCTCTGATCCATGAACGTCGCAGAGGTCCGCAGTGATTTTCCGGTAACCAACTCCATGGTCTTCCTTAATGTCGCCAATCACAGCCCATCCTCGAGGCCAGTCCAGGATGCGATCAGGGGCTACCTTCTCGACTGGGACAGCGAAGGGAGGAGGGGCGACGAACGGGTCGACGAGGCGATAGCCAGCTTCAGCAGACTCATAGGGGCGGACCACAACGAGGTCGCATGCCAGCCCAGCACGAGCGCCGCCCTCGCCACAGTCGCCGAGTCTGTGGGCTTCGGCGGGGGTATGAATATCGTAATCAACGACCTTGAGAACCCCGCGAACTGGTACCCCTGGACTGCCCAGAGGAGGAGAGGGGTCGAGCTGAGGATAGTCAAAGGTAAAGGCGGCACAGTGACGCTAGACGACCTCGAGAAGGCGATAGACGACGACACCAGGGTCGTGGCGATAAGCCATGTTGAGTGGCTCACAGGCGCAAGGCACGACCTGAGGGCTATGGCGGAGATCGCCCACGACCATGCCGCCTACCTCGTCGTCGACGGTATCCAGGCAGCTGGAGCCATCAGGGTCGACGTGAAGGGGGACGACGTGGACTTCTACGCCTGCGGCGGTTACAAGTGGCTCCTCGGTTGCTCTGGAGCTGGGTTCCTCTACGCGAAGAGGAGCCTGATCACGGAGCTGACGCCGACGCAATGGGGGTACAGGGCGGTGGAGGAGCATGATCCTGAGGAGCCGAAGCTGAAGGAAACGGCGAAGAAGTTCGAGCTCGGTGAGCCGAGCTACCTGAGCTTCGTTGGCACAAGGGCGGGAGTAGAAATGATACTCCGACTCGGTCCGGCGAAGGTCGAGGCGAGGGTGCTCAAGCTGAGTCAGAGGCTCTACGATGGGCTTACGGCCCTCGGATTCGAGGTCGTATCCCCTGAGGACAGGCGGCTAAGGTCAGGTATCGTCAGCTTCAGGACGAGGGACACGGAGGCGACGTTCAGGTCGTTGACTGAGGCTGGATTCCTCGTCTCCTTGAGGCCAGCAGGCTTGAGGGTCTCCCCGGACTTCTATAACACCGAGGAGGAGGTGGACAGGCTCCTAGGGCTCCTCGCCGGGGAGGCTAAGCGCCTAAGTTGCTTCAGAGGATCAGTGATCACCTAAATGGCGAGAGCAGCTAGAATCAAGGGCTCATCCTGGGCGGTTTGCATCGGCGGCTTCAGATGCGCGGCAGGCGACGCGGATAGCTTCATTTCCCGCCTCGACAGCGTCGTACCAGATACGATGTTCCAGCTCTTCGACGCCGATAAGGTCGCGGGCTGGGAGCACCTCTACATGGCCGCGGTGAACGCGGTGAAGGCATATGAGGGGGGAGGCGCCCTGTCAAAGAGCCTCCCCGTGGAGATACTCCTCTACGCCTCCTGCAGCGACCAGATAAAGAAGGCGATACTCATCATGGGGGTGACAGCGTCAACTTCGAAGCTGGCCCTCCTCGTCATGGCGCACTCGGAAGCTTCGGCGGAGGAGGTCTACGGACGCGCAGCTAGGCTACTGGGGGTGGAGGATGACGGCGTCCTTGATATAACAGAAGAGAAATTTGAGAGGCTGAGGAGCATCTACGGCATCAACGATGCGGCCATTGAGGCGGTTGGCGGGGACAAGGTGAAGGCTTTAACTGACCTGATCGTTGAGAGGGGTGCCCTCTGCCTTCTCCGTAGATAGGCTGAACCGCGTCTTCTGGACATTCATTATCTGGCTTGGCTTGACGACGGAGACCCCTGTGATCTTCCCCATCGTCTCTATGAGTATCACCCAGTCGGGGTTCTCAAGGTCCACCCTCTGATCGAAGTGGGAGGCGACCGCATCAATTGTCTCGTGGCTGCTAAGCCCTATGCGCCTCTTCTCGAATGTAACCCTGAAAGAGTCGCTGGGCCTCATAACTGTAGCAAGAACCTTCGCGGCCTCTACGATCTTGTCCGTGGATGTCTCGATTATCCTCTGGACGGGGATTATCCGGTAGAGTGCGTTGTAGTTTTTAGGGTTGTTCCTGAGATCCATCAGGAGCCTGCCGGAGACGGCGTCCGGTGCCATGCATGTCCTCCCGACGATGATGCCACGGATGAAGCTTCTATCGACCGTGGGCGACTCGTCCCCCGTCGCCTTGAGGAGCATCCACAGCTCACTGCACGCCCTGCTCTCATTGATCTTGTCGGTGGTAGCGATGAGGTTGAAGTCCTTGATCATCTCGGTCGCCTTTTCCGTGTTGCGTTAGCTACCGCGGGTTGAAAAGCGTATCTCCGGTGCGGGGAAGGCTAATATCCCCGCGTGCATCCATCGCTCTGAGGGCTCAGGATTGAAGGTCGGCGCTCGCTGCGGCTACTGCATCCTACATAGGGGCTACAGGATGATACAGAGGTCGACCGACGACGAGGCCGTGCGTGTCGAGGCGATGGCTGGGCTTCTCCAGTTCCTGGGGAAGAATTACCGCCGGGACACCGTGCCCTCCTACATCGGGGCTGAGCGCTGCAGGGTCATTAAGAGGATAACAGGGTGCGCCGACCCCTACAAGGAGTTAAAACGCGAGGCCGACTTCGAGGCGCTCCAGCTTCTCCCAAGGATGGGGGACTACGTGGACTCCTTCCCGCCAACCGAGCGGTTCAGGACGGCCTGCAGAGTCGCCTGCATCGGCAATGTCATAGAATACGATGTGCCTGACCACAATGATGACATCGAGGAGGCCTTGAGGGGGCTCGAAGAGGGCTTCTACATAGACGATACGGATGAGTTGAAGACGCTCCTTGGCCCGGGGAAGAATGTGCTCCTGATCACGGACAATGCTGGTGAGATCGCATTCGACAGACTGGTAGTCAGGGAAATGAGGAGGCTCGGCTGCGCAGTGACCGTCTCTGTGAAGGCTGGGCCGGCCCTGAACGACGCACTCATGGAGGACGCCGAGGTGGTAGGCATGATCGGCGAGGCCGACGAAGTCATCACAACAGGCTTTGATGGGCTAGGCGTCCAGCTTGATGAGTGCTCCGAGGAGTTCAAAGAGAAGTTCTTCGGCGTCGATGCTATTATTGCCAAGGGGATGGCGAACTGGGAGACGCTGACCGAGGAGCCGGCGCCCTGCCCCCTGATGTACATCATGAGGACGAAGTGCGAGCCTGTCGCATCGACGGTCGGTGCGCCGCTGAACGTCTCGGTGGCTAAGCTCGTGCCTGCAGGATGGTGCCTTTAGAGCCCTAGAACTTCCCTTACCTGTTCGGCTGTGACAGGCCCCTGCCTGAGTATCCAGACCTCGTCGGTGCTAAGCTCAACGACCGTCGAGGAGAGGCTCAGTGGAGAGGGGCCGTCGTCCAGAACCATGTCGATCTTCTTGGTGAACTGATTCAAGGCCTCCTGCGCGGTTCTAGGCGGCTCCTGACCGGACTTGTTCGCGCTTGTGCTGACGATGACACCGCCGCAGAGCTTCGCAAGCTTCGAGGCGACTGGATGGGGACTTACCCTGACGCCGAGGGTCTTGGCGCCGTGGGTCACCCACATGGGGTACTTGACCCTGCTCGGTAGCACCAGCATCAGGGGGCCGGGCCAGAACCGCTCCACAAGCTTCTCGGCTAGAGGGTTGAACTCTACGACCTTCCTAGCCGCATCAATGTCGGCGCATATAAGTGGCAACGGCTTGTCGGCCCGCTCCTTAAGCTCACAGACTCTCCTGGAGGCGTCGGGGTCGGCGGGGTCACAGCCGAGTCCGTACACGGTCTCGGTGGGGTAGATGACGACGCCGCCGGCTTTCACTATCGCCGCCGCCATCATGATCGCCTCGTCAGTCGTCGGTTTGATGCTCATGCAGTATCCCGCTTCTCATCGAGTCGATTTAAGTGTGGCGAACTAGATGACGAGCAGCTTCACGTACTCGTTCTCCTCGCTGCGCTGGAGTTCGGCTGCGAGCTCCCTGATCCTCTCCGCCTCGCCGTCGAGGATGAAGAGCTCCATGCACTTCCCCTCCTTGAACCTGTTGTGGAGCTGGGTGTGGATGACGTCGAGATATCTGTGCTTCACCTGCGTCACGAGGTGCTCTGCCTCGTGAGGGTGAATCGCAAGGAGTATGCCGTTCACGTTCCCCGTCAGCCTACGCTTCTCCCTCGCGTCCGTGAGGAGTAGCCGGATACCCGCCCTGATGATCTCGGAGCGGCCAGAGTAGCCGAGGTCGGCTTGGGCCCTGTCGAGCTCGTCGAGCAGGGTGTCGTTCAGTGATAGACTCACTATGGGCATTCGAGTCGCCTTAATAATGTATTTATAAATAATTGTGGAACATTATTAAATCTTATTATAATGTTTATTAATTTCGGTTCTGCTCAGACATTCATAGGATAGTGGTTTCTGGGACATGGACAAGAGGATCATACCAGCCACGGCCATTGTCGCCGTTGTAGCTTTGGCTGGTGTGGCCTTCGCCATGGTGCCCAGCCCACTGGAGACGGACCATGGAAAGTTGATAGTGGTAGCCTCTTTCTACCCCCTCGCGTACATGTCGGAACAGATAGGGGGAGAGCACGCCATTGTCGTATGCCTCATCCAGCCGGGCAACGATGTGCACAACTGGCAGCCCTCGACGAAGCAATTAGTGGCTGCCAACGAAGCTGATGTGATCGTCTACAACGGCGCTGGACTTGACGGCTGGATGCAGGACGTTATTCTGCCCGCAATCAACACGCAGGGCAAGGCTGTTGTGGACACCACCAATAATGTCGATCTGCTCAGGAGCACAGATCCAAGCGAGGATGGCCTCTACGACCCACACACCTGGGTGAGCCCATATGTGGCTGCGCAGCAGGCCGAGCACATATTCGATGCTATGGCCGAAAAAGATCCTGCCAACAGGGACTACTATACGGCTAATTGGGTGACTCTCAAGGCGGAGCTTGATGGCCTCGACTCCTCGTATCGGGAGCAGCTCTCGAACAGGACCAAGAATGACATCTTCGTCACCCACGATGCCTTCGGCTACCTCGCAGCGAGGTACGGCTTCGTCCAGCACGGGATCCTCGGCCTCTCCGCCGACGAGCAGCCTAGCACCCAGACTATCGTCGAGATCGTTGACGATATGGAGGGCACAGGCGTCTACACATTCTACCTTGAGCCCGGCTACTCCGACATCTATGTTCAGACGGTGAGGGAAGAGCTCTCCTCGCGCACCGGCAGGGATGTGAAGGTGCTGGAGCTGTATCACATGGACGGCCCGTTGGAGGGGCTGGATTACCCCCAGCAGATGGAGAAGAACCTTGAAAACCTTAGGCTGGGATTAGAAGCATGATGGAGAAGGCTGAGCCGATAATAGAGGTCGAGGATATGACGGTCTCCCGCTCGGGGGAGAAGGTGATCGAGGACGCCAACTTCAGCGTCTACAGGGGAGACTTCGTCGGCGTCGTCGGCCCAAACGGGGGAGGCAAAACCACCCTCATCAAGGCGATCCTGGGCGTCCTTCCCAGAGACTCAGGCTCAATCAGGCTCTTCGGCGAGGACATCGACTCGTTCGAGAGCTGGAACAAGGTCGCCTACGTCTCCCAGGATGCCGTAAACTTTGACCAGAGCTTCCCATTAAGCGTAAGGGAACTAGTCAGCCTGGGCAGGATAAGAAAGGACAACATAGGGAGGAGGCTCACCTCTGACGACTGGGGGCGAGTCGAAGCCGTCCTCAAGTTCATGGGCATCTCAGACATCGCCGATAAACGGATAGGGCAGCTCTCCGGCGGACAGAAGCAGAGGGTCTTCGTGGCCAAGGCGGTAGTCAGGGAGCCGCAGATACTCTTCCTAGACGAGCCGGTCGCTGGCGTGGACCCGGAGACCCAGGAACGTTTCTACATGAAGCTGAGCAACCTCAACTCACAGAGGGGCGTCACGGTCATAGACGTGAGCCACGACCTCTCCGCAGTGTTCTGCAGGATGAGCAGGGTCATATGTGTCAACAGGGAGGTGAACGTCGCCGAGATAACGGACGAGGAGAAGTTCGCCAGCGCCCTGAAGAGGGTGTACGGCGAGCACTTCCATTTCGTCTTCCACGAGCATATGTGCGAGGGGCTGTTCGAGGATGTTTGACTACCTGCTCAGCCTCTTCGGCTACAGGTTCTTCCAGTACGCCATCGTTGGCGGCTCAATAGCTGCATTGACATGCGCCCTCATAGGCCTGTTCGTAATCCTGAGGAAGGAGTCAATGATCGGAGACGGGGTGGCGCACATCAGCTTCGGAGGCATCGCGCTGGGGCTATTCCTCGGCGTCAACCCGCTGGTCATGGCGCTCGTCTTCTCGGTGATCGGCGTGCTACTCATCTCATACATGAGGAGGAGGGGGCTCGCCCAGAGCGACTCAGCGATAGCAGTGATGCTGGCTATAGGCTTCTCGACAGGGCTCATCGTCATCAGCCTCGCTGGGGGTTTCAACGTTGAGCTCTTCAGCTTCCTGTTCGGCTCAATACTGACGATAAGCGGCTTCGACCTCGCCCTCATCGCCTTCCTTGGGCTATCGGCGCTTCTTGTGGTCGGAGTCTTCTACAAGGAGCTCCTCTCCATGACGTTCGACGAGGAGGCGTCTAGGCTCATGGGGATACCAGTTGGCTTACTGTCTACAGTCTTCAACATCCTCGTCGCCGTGACCGTAGTCCTCTCCATCAAGGTCGTCGGCATGATCCTGGTCGTTGCCCTCCTAGTGCTTCCAGGCTTAACGGCGCTCCAGCTTGACAGGCCGTTCAGGGGGACAGCCATCTTCTCCATCCTCGTAGGCGTGGCGTGTGTCCTCTCCGGCGTCCTCGTCTCGGCCCTCTTCGATGTGGCGACGAGCGGCGTCATAGTCTTCACGCTCGTAGCGGTGTTCCTCTTCACCGCGGCCTACCGTCGAATCTAAGCGATCGGCCATGTTTCCGGCGTAGTAGATGAGTGAAACGTTTAAGCCCGTCCGCGGCGGTTTGAAGCTATGATGGAAGGCGTTCGCAGGGGCTATACTCTCCTCATCCTCTACATGATTAAAACGATAGAGAGACTTGGCACCGAGCCCGCGCTGGGCATCCTAGAAGAGGCGGCTGAGGAGCAGGGGGCCCTGATCGCCGACGAGATGAGGAGGACGATGCCCGAGGGGCTGACCCCCCTAGAGACCGGCGCCGAGGTCTATCGAAGGTTCATGTCCGACGCGGGGGCCGAGGTGAGCGTCCACGGGAGGAACGATACGAGCGTCACCTTCCTCGTCAGGGTCTGTCCCTTCTACGAGGCGTTCCTCGATGTCGGCGTCGACTGCGGCTACTTCCTCAACGGCCTGTGCAGCAACCTCACCCTTCCATCGATCCAGGCGACGCTTCGGCAGTTCGACCGGAGGCTCGGCGTCGAGTCGGTCCTCACGAGGCAGACAGCCGAGGAGTTCTGCCTTGAGAGGGTCCTCCTCGCCGAGGCATAAGCCGTTTTAGCCACCCGCCCACCTCTTAACCC
>CAZYUK010000060.1:0-7727 GCA_964650675.1 uncultured Candidatus Bathyarchaeia archaeon | reverse complement strand
TCGGACCTCGACGAGGACGCCTTCTACGCCACGCTGCTGGACCTCCAGAGGAGGAAAAAGATCAGGATCGAGTCGAGGGAGGGAGGTATGAAGATATTCATCCTCAGCAGGGATGTGGAGGATGCCTACGAGCAGAAGGCCATGGAGTTCCTGGGGAAGCTCGCCACCTTAGACGTCACATCTCCGGATAACCTGCAGGTGGTCTTCGACACGGATACCCTGAAGGAGCTCGCGGGC
The DNA here is from genome assembly GCA_964650675.1 of uncultured Candidatus Bathyarchaeia archaeon. Lineage (GTDB taxonomy): Archaea > Thermoproteota > Bathyarchaeia > TCS64 > TCS64 > UBA8941. The sequence continues at coordinate 7,490 of CAZYUK010000060.1, read as the reverse complement.
AAGATCAGCAGCGGCTCCGAAGACAGCCGGGCATCTGAGGCCCAGAAGGATCTCCTCACCCTCACAAACTACAGGTCCCCGCCCTGGAGCAACCTTGTTCCAATAATATTCGTAGGCGTCTTCTTTGTACCATGGTTATATGCGTTTTTCTTCTCCTCATTACCAAGCGGTATGATGTTGGTCGTTGTGGCCATGATGGGTTTCGCCTTGATCGGAAATATGTCCATGCGGCTCAAGCAGAAGGGTGGCGTCGGTGGGGATGGCTCCAAGGAGTGGGCTAAGGTGTCTGAGGCATTCTTCGTGAAGGGTAGACGCCGCGTCTTGCCGATCGCTGTCGTAGGTGCCCTGCTGTTGATCGCCGCGGTTGTCGTCTTCCTGTGGGCCCCTATCGTATCCAACCTCCTGTGGACGCCAGTGGTGCTGGGCACAGTGGTGCTCGGGCAGGGAGCCATCGCCTACTCCTTCCCATCCACGCTCTTTGGGAGGTGGAGGGAGGGTGTATACAAGGAGAAGCGGGAGTGGGATGCCTTCCGCGCCCACCTCAGCGACCTCTCCCAGATGAGAAAGTACTCAACAGAGGACCTCTCCATGTGGGGGAGCTGGCTAGTGTACGGCACCGCCCTCGGCGTCGGGGATAAGGTGGCTGAGGCGATGAAGGCACTCGATGTCAAGTTCGACGCCGTGCCAGCAGCCATGCAGGCGCACATGCATTTCTACTCGATGATAATCGCGAGGCCCCCGGTCAGCAGCGGAGGCGGAGGAAGCGGTGGACACCGGGGAGGCGGGCGCGGCGGTGGCGGCCACGGCGGCGGTGGCGGTCGCGGCGGGGGAGGAGCAGGACGTCGCTAGGCGGGCGTGATCTGTGTCAGTGGGCCATAATCTGATCCTCAGATCCACCTGATACTGCTTAAAAAAGGGAGTCTGCGCGGGATGTCTCCACCTGGTGGGTTCAAATCTCACCGGCTCCACCGCCCAACACACCCGCCCTATCGCTACGACTTTCTGAAAAGCTTCACACATTCAATATCACGTGCCCGAAAAGTGATAAGCCACGTACGTTGAAGGTATTAGTCGAAAATTATCGGTCGTGCCCCTTTTGATGACTGACAAGAGGAGTATCAACCTAATCAGCCTGAAACCGGATCCTGCGATCATTAAAATCGACGACGAGCTGGCCCTGGATGAGCCTTTATGCATCTTCGTGAATGGTGAGTATCATGCCACATTGATAGCGACTCCGACCCTTAAGGAAGAGTTGGCGGTGGGATACCTTTTCGCGGAGGGGATCATCGACTCCGCGGGGGATGTCAGGGCAATCAGCCTCAGGGGCGACGATGTTTTAATTGATTTGACCAGAGAGGTCGACCTGAGGGAAGCCTCCGTCGGGGTTATGAACCTGATAGTGACCGCCTGTGGATCGAAGATCAGGGGCATAAGCTCATTCACGCTGCCTAAGGTCGAGTCCGACCTCAAGGTCGAGGCGAGTAAGATCATCGCGATGTGCAAGGAGCTGAACAGGAGGAGCCTGGTTCACAAGGCGACCGGGGGAACCCACGCGGCCATGCTCTGCTCAGAGGACGGCGAGGTTCATGCCTTCGCCGAGGACGTGGGCAGGCATAATGCCGTGGACAAAGTGATAGGCTCGATGGTTCTCGGGAGACGAGGACTGGGGAGATGCATCCTGGTGAGCACAGGTAGGCTGTCCGGCGAGATGGTGCAGAAGGCCGGGCGCGGCGGAATACCTTTGGTCGCCTCGATGACTGTGCCGCTTGCCTCAGGGATACGCTTGGCTGAGGCGGCCGGTTTGACGCTGATCTCCCTCTGGAGGGGCAGATTGAAGGTACACGTGAACCCTCAACGGGTTCAGCTGTCCTAGGCTCGGCATGCACCCCTCGTGTAAGGCTGCTACGTGCCCGATCGCTAATATATTGACTGCATCAGGTTGAATAGCTCCGAGAACCTTTTTGATTTAGCCCTCTTCGTCCTGAGGTCCAGTTTGTCCTTGGCTACGTAGCTGATCGCCTTGGGTTCGCAGTACTTTACACACTCCGGGTCGCCGTCGCAGAGATCGCATTTGAAGGCGATGTTCGTGACCGGGTCCATGCTCACTCCGCCTATCGGGCAGGCCACGGTGCACACCTTGCAGCCCACACATGTCTGTTCGGAGACGACCATGGCCCCTGTCTCAGCGTTCTTGGCTATGGCGTTGACCGGGCAGGCCTCCAAGCAGAGGGGTGTGCTGCACTGCTGGCATATCATCGGGACGTAGTTGTGGAACTCGCCGCGCTTCTCGTACCTTATTACCCTTATCTTCGATCTTGTCGGGTTGCTCTTCCCCGCGTTCCTCAGGGAGCAGGCGACCTCGCATGCCCGGCACCCGACGCATTTCTCTATATCAACCTGTATGATCTTCTCCAAGCCTTACTCCTCCTTCTCCGGTTTCTCCTTGGCCAGCTTCGACGCCTTCTTGAGCTGGTCGGAGACGTCCTTCATGCCTAACCGCTTGAGGGTGCTCGCCCTCTGTAACCCCGTTTTAACGTCCCACCCTCTCAGGGCGTAGTATTCGTCCTTCATCTTCTCGAACTTTTCCCTGTCCAGCATCCTCCCCTTCTGAGGCCCGTCCGGTATGGGGACCTTGAAGAAGTACTCGTGCAGGGTGTCCTTCTCCCTGGACCGCCCGTCCCTCACCGCTATGGCTCTCTCCAGGTTGCATATGCGCTCGCCGGCCTCGAAGAGCCCCGCCTCATCCATGGGCACCCCCGTCGCCGCCGTGAACCTCTCGGCCGCGAACTCGTAGGACATGTCCCCGATCTGGGATCCGGGTGCGCCCACCCTCGACGGTCGGATCATCGTCACGCAGTATCCGAGGGAGTCCGCGACGGCGGCGCCGTCCATCTCGTATATGAGGGCGGCAGGCTTTCCCTCGTACTCGGTGGCTATGATAGCCTTCTCGGTGCCGAACATCTCCTTCGACCAGGCGAGGGCGGCCTCCCTCTCCTCAGGCGGCATGCCCGTATAATCATCCCTGGCCGGTTTGTCCCAGATGACGACGTGGTAGGTCGTCGCCCTAAGGCTGTTCCCCCTCTCGGAGATGGCCTCGCCGAGCGCTGTTCCTGGCTCCGCACGGAACTCGAAGGTCCTCATCGTCATGCCCTGGTTGTGTTTGAGGTACTCCATAGCGCTTGGCCCAAGTTTCTTCGCCAAGGCCAACGGCCCATCGGCGAGGGTGTCCCCGAACCCCTCCCTGTAGGCGACCTTGCGGATCGTCTCGAAGAGCGCCTCGGAGCTTCCCTTCTCGAAGGCCACGCCGTCCAGGTCAGAGGCCGTGACCTTCCCGTCGCTGTAGAGGTGCATGAGCCAGGAGACTATGGTGGCTATCTCCTTGTTGTCCATCCCGAGATCGGACATCATCCTGGTCGCCTTGAAGGACTCCCTAAGGTCAGTCATCCACAACTTCCAGGGCCAATAAGTCGGGTAACACCTCCAGATGCACGCACCGATTCCGGGTAGATCGAAGAGGGGCTGGCACGGGAAGGGGCAGCCGAAGCAGCCTATGTCCTTCACGTAGTAATCCCCGAGGGAGCTCTCCTCGTAGGCCTTCTTGACGTTCGGCCTCTCCCTCCACTCGTGGCTCTCGTAGTCGCCCACGACCCCCGCATCCCCCACGAGGAAGCCCTGCAGGTAGGCGTCCATCCCCTTGTCTCTGGGGATTCCGACGTTCAGCGCCTTAGCCTTCCTAACCTTGTCCACGAGCTGTCTGTTCAGCTCAAGCACTCTCTCCGGGTCGTGGACTTCGACGGGGTTTGTGCCCCTCACGGCCACAGACTTGAGTCTCTTATAGCCCATTGCGGCGCCCAGAGGCGTGCCGCTCCTGTAGTTGTGCTCGACTGTTGACTGTACGACGAGGTTCTCCCCCGCGGGCCCGATGCTCGCCACTTGGACGTCTTCGTCGTCGATCTCCTCCCTGATCAACGCCTCGGTTTCGAAGGTGCCCTTGCCCCAGATGTCTTTGGCGTCCCTGATCTCCACTTCGTCGTTATAGACGTAGAGGTAGACTGGTTTCTCGGCCCTCCCCTTGATGACTATGTTGTCGTAACCTGCGAACTTCAGCTCTGGAGCCCAGAAGCTGCCCATCCCGACGTTTCCATAGGAGTGGGTTTCGGTCTTCGATGGGGAGACGGCCGTCACCTCCATCCTCGAGGCCCCTATCAGCCCCGTGGCCGCCAGGGCGCCGGCTCCGAAGATAAGCGGGGCGTCATCGTCGAAGGGGCTCTGATTGACCCGGCTGTGCCTCCAGAAAAGCCAAGCGTTACCCCCTCTCCCCCCCAAGTACATTTTAGCCGCCTCGTTCCAAGGCTCGGTCGATATTTTGTCTTTTGAGAGGTCGACGTTAAGTGTCCTGCCCGCCCAACCATAGACCAAACAGAATCGCCAACTAAGACGTGAGGCTCCGGGCTCATTACATTTTCGGATAATACGACCACTTGGAAGGCCGATGCCAAGCTTGGGTTAAAAAGCTCACCGGGGTACATTTAAAATCGGTCAGCGAAACGTTAAGGAAGGAATTCTGCCGTGCCGCTCGAAGAGAAGCAGAGGGCCACGCTGCTTCAGAGGCTGATCGAGGCTTTCGGACAGGATAGGGTACTCACGGACTGTGAGGACCTCTACGTTTATTCTCATAGTTCTAGATTCGGGACGCGCCGCCTTCAGCAGCCTTTAGCCGTCTTAAGGCTCCGCTCAGAGGCTGATGAGGCAGAGCTCCGGAAGATCGCCGACGTCTATGGGGTCGCTGTTGTCAAGGATCACCTGGTTGAAGGTGAGGGAACGGCCCGGCACTCGAACGAAGACGTATTGATGATCGATTCTGGGAAGTACCTTGTCGCCGAATCCCTGCTCGAAAGGCTTTCCGAACTCGCTGAAACCAAAATGGAGAATAGTCGTAAGCTGAGGGGGGCACCTTCATTTCCGCACAGGTATATCTCCCTGCTTCAGAATTGCGGCGGTTACAGGCTGGAGGAGCTCGAGGATTCCGATAGCGGGTTCTGCATCTTGCAGCCATTCTTTGATGGGCTGGAGACGTACTCCTCCAAGGGGCGGCTAATACTGTCCAGAGGCCTTTTCAGAGGCGAGCTGGGAGCCACCGGGAAACTCGTTGACTCGATGTATAACTGCTCGTCATGCGGCCAGTGCTACGATCAAGTGACTCAGGAGGGCTTCGAGATGAATAACGCCATAGTGAGGGCACGCCGAGAGATCGTGAAGATGGGGGCCGAGCCGAAACAGTGTAAGCTCCTGAAGAGGAACATCGCCGAGAACGGAAACCCCCTGGGCATACCCGCCGAGGACCGAACCCTGTGGTTCGAGGATGTCGCAGACGAGTTCCCGTACAGACCCGGGGACATGCTCTACTGGACGGGTTGCTCAACTGCCTACAGGCTCCCCAACGTAGTCGTATCAACCACGAACATTCTGAGGAAATCCGGTGTCAGCTTCGGGCTGCTCGGCGAAGAAGAGGGGTGCTGTGGGCTCATCCTCTACCTGCTTGGGCTTTGGGATGAGGCCGAGAGGAACGCCTCCGCAAACGTGGAAAAGATGACCAGCCTCGGAGTGAAACGGCTCGTCACCAGCTGTGCAGGCTGCTACTTCGCCTTCACAAGGGTCTACGCCATGCTGGGCGTGGCCATGCCTTTCGAGGTTTATCACTCGTCCCAGCTGATGGAGTCCCTCATCCGCGAGGGGCGGCTTCACATGAAAGGCATGGAGGGCAGCTACGTCTGGCACGATCCATGCGATCTCGGGAGGCACTGTGGCGTTTACGAGCCTCCGCGGAACGTGTTGAAATCCATCCCCCGGCTCAAACTCAAGGAGCCTCCTCTGACCAAGAGTCACACCCTCTGCTGCGGAGGCGGAGGGGGGCTCTGGATGTACAATAAGGATCTCGCCGAGAAGGTGACGAATATGAAGCTCAGGGAGCAGCTTAACCCGCTGGAAGCCGACGGGGTCGTCACGGGGTGCCCGAACTGCATACTGATCATGAAATATGCGGCGGGGTCAGGGCGTGAGCCCAACATTTTTGATCTATCAGAGATCGTGGACAGATGCGTAGGCAGTAATTGAAGTCAATCGCACGCGACTTAAGAAGGACCACAAGGTAGCCAGGGCACGATGCAGGCTGCCGTCCATGTGAAAAAAGATAGGGGGTATCGATTTTAGGATGAAAAAGCCTCCTAAAATAGGCGCCACGCTACGCCCAAGACGCCGGCCACCACAGAGCGGGGACCGGGCGGCGAGTACCAGTTGAGAGGCATACGCGGCGATATGTAGGCCTATGGGCATGGACCGTGGCGTGCTAAAAAACGTAGGGGTATCGTTTATTGGCCGAAAAAACCGCCAATAGACAAGCCTATGAATACCACCACGCCGGCACCACTCCACACGGGAACAGTGATGAGCAAGATGAGGAAGCAGAAGATGGATTTTTTCGCCTTATAACAACTGGCTTGTTATAACAAAAAATGAGTAACCTCGCGCCATTCGATTTAGGTCGTCACGACATAACCGTACAATGGTGGGCCGGGCCGGACTTGAACCGGCGACCTCCGCGGTGTGAACGCGGCGTCCCAACCAAGCTAGACGACCGGCCCAACAGCACCCCATAACACGCTCGGATACAATAAAAATCCTTTTCCCGCCCAAGCCACGTGCAAAAAACGTAGGGGGGGGGTATCGTTTAATGATGAAAAAAACAGCCATTCAACAGACAGGGGCCATGAATCCCCGCCGCGACCAAGAAAAGGGATAGGAAAAAAGGGTTTAATCTACTCGGGTCAGCCAGCCCCTGTACCTCTTCACCTTGCCCGCGAGGATGTCAGAGTAGTGAGTAGCGATCTTCTTCGTCACCGGGCCAGGGTACTCGGCTCCGAGCTTGACGTCGTCGACGCTCGTAATCGGCGTCACCTCGCCGCCGGTGCCGCAGAGGAAAGCCTCGTCAGAGGCGTAGAGCTCCACCCTGCTGATGTCCCTGACCTCGACCGGGACGCCGAGGTCGGCCGGTATGAACTCTATGAAGCAGCTCCGGGTCACCGATTCGAGGATGCTCGCCGTCACGGGGGGCGTGATCACCTTTCCGCCCCTCACCGTCATCAGGCAGGCGCCCGTCCCCTCAGAGACGAAGCCCCTGCTGTCGAGGAAGATGGCGGCGTCGTAGCCGCATCTCCTCGCCTCACGGGATGCGAGCTCGCTGTTCGCGTAGTTCGCCCAGCTCTTCGCCTGGGGCGGCAGGGCGTCGCTCGCTATCCTCCGCCAGCTGCTCACCATGAACCTCCGCGTCTCGCCGAACTTGGGGTTAGCCGCCCCGAGCAGGGTCTCGAACCCCCAGGTCGGCACCACGACGTGGACCTCGCCGGGCTCACCCGCCCTCGGCCAGACCCTCGGCTGAATGTAGACGTTCTTGGTGAACCCATTAGCCTTGATCGTCTTCTTCACCGCAT
>CAZYUK010000059.1:6338-7798 GCA_964650675.1 uncultured Candidatus Bathyarchaeia archaeon | reverse complement strand
AGCTTCACGGTCTCGTACCAGAATATGGCGGTGGGGACCAGCCCCATGACTATGGTGGTGATGTTCTCCCGCGTGGCGTTGAGCGGAAACTGGAGGAGGTAGGTGACGAGCATCGTCGTCATCAGGACGGCGTAGAAGAGGTACTTTGGGAGCACGACGCCGCCAAGGGTGACGAAGCTCCTTAGGACGCCGACCTTCACCTCCTTGATTATCCTGTAGTCGCCGTAGACGTTCTCTATTAGGCCGAGCTCCTGGAGCTTCCCGAGGTGGTAGGCGGCGACGCTGGGGCTGCTGAAGCCTAGGCTCCTCTGGACCTCCCTGACGCCGACGGACTCCTGCCCCGACTTGAGGATGTGCATGTAGACGAGTAGAGTCTTCCCCTTGAGCTCCGACTCTATGACGGCGTCGTCACTCGGCAACCCCAGACCTCACCAAATAGACATTCAAATGGCATATAATCCCTGCGGATTTGTCACTCGATGAGGTTTAGGACGGCGAGTGTCGCGTGAAGCGCCTCCTCCGTCCTCACCGTCTCGCAGCCCTGGCCTGGGATGGTGTTGATGTTGAACCTGAACACGTCCCCGACGCTTCCACCCTCCCTCCGCAGTATCTCGTCTATCCCCCTCCTAGGGGAGCCGAAGGCGACGAGGATGCTCTCGGCTCCGAGCCATTCCTTCGAGAGCGCCTCCACTGCATCCTTATAAGGTGTCCCGGTTCTGGAGGTCGCTATCATGAGACCGTAACCTCCGTCACCGGCCATGCCGGCGAGGCCGGTCTTGGCGACCCTGATCCTGTATCCCCAGTACTGGTCGACCTCACCCTGCTTCGCGAAGACGCCTCTGAGGCCGGGGCTTTTCCCGGTGATCCTGACGGTGACGCGGCTACCCTTCGAAGGTACCCTCCCGGCTGCCCTGAGGGTCGTGTCGACGCCTATGTCGACCAGGCATTCTCCAGCCTCCTCGTTCACCACGACCCCCTCTCTGTGTTCACCCACCTCGAGGTCGCCGACCCTGTTCCCGAGTGGGTGGTGGGGTGTCCTAAGCGGCGGCAGAACGCCCGCGTACTTGAGCTCCGGCCTCACCCCGAACAGGTACCTCCTCAGGTACTGGGGGGTCTCAACGTAGCTCAGGAGCGTCCTGATGAGGCTCGACTCGTCAGGCTCGTCCCTGTAGACGACTACCTCGTCGACGCGGAAGATCGACGCCGACCTCGCGACCTGGCCGACGACCTCGGTCTTCTGCCTCAGATGGCCGAGCTCCGAGACCATGGATGACGGGAGGGCGACTGAGAGCCTCCTCAGCCTCCTGGGGGCCCTCAACCTATCCTCCCCCCGCTCTTAACTTGGGCCAGGCCCTCCAGCCGGTCTTGACGAAGCGCTCCCTCGTCTCGAGGTCTCCGCGGACCCACCTGATGAAGGAGCTGAAGCGCCTCATCCGCCTGACCTCCGCCTCCCCCGCGAC
>CAZYUK010000059.1:0-6238 GCA_964650675.1 uncultured Candidatus Bathyarchaeia archaeon | reverse complement strand
ACCTGATGAAGGAGCTGAAGCGCCTCATCCGCCTGACCTCCGCCTCCCCCGCGACCCCGAGCCTGACGAGGCTCCTGACGAACTCCTCCTCCGCCAGCTCCTGGGTCGCGCCCGTTATCCTGGAGGGGACGACGGTGTAACCCTCCCTCTCCAGGGCCTCCCTGACGCCGGAGAGGATGTAGCCGGTGCAAACCTTCATGGGTTCATCCTTTGGCACGCGCAGCTTCTCGACGCCTTCGCCGACTATCCTGATCGCCTCTCGGAGGTACAGCTTCTCGCCGAAGGACTCGCCCCTGAATAGGGCAAGCGGAATCTCACCTACGTACGACTCGCCTGATTCGACGCGCCTCATCACGACGACGGCGCCGCCGAGTAGGTCGCCCCAGCCTGCTTAACGCCCGCAACGGCGGGTATCGTCCACCTCGACGACCATCACAGCGCCACCTGCACAGGGGGAAGAGACGCGCCGCCAGCCTATAAAACGTGCCCAAGCAGGACCGAAGGCGGACCCAAGGCGCCGCGCCCAACCAGGCACAGACGTACAAAAAGGTACAGGAAGATACGGAAAAGTACACCTGTTGAGCCGTTCCGAGACGCCTTTTCGGTGAACGAGACCGGTAACAGCTCGGAAAAAAGTAGGGGGGGTAGAGTACTAGTGTATCTTCAGCTCGTCGATGGATTCGGTTGCGCTCGGGTCCCTGCCGTAGAGGATTCCGAGGTAGGCGCTCGCGAAGTCACCGATGTAGAGGGCGGAGAGGATGCGGGCCAGCCTGCCCTTCCCCCTGGCGTGCACGTCGACGACCCTGCCGAACCCATGGCAGACTATCTCCCTGAAGCGCCCAATCTTCGCAGCGGCCTCCTCAGACTCGAGGGGATCGTGGATGAGCACCGCGCAGAGGCTCTTGAGCAGGCCGGGCTCAGCCTCGGCGGCCATGACGGCGTTGTGGAAAGCCTCCGGGAAGAAGCCTGCTCCCGCCGGTGACTTGCCATTCTCGTTGAACTGGGTCGAGTACCTGTACGCGACCGCCTCGTGGATGGATGAGCCGTAGACGAGGGGGATGTACCCCTTCACCCGGTCGGCGAGCCGCTTCGCGGGGTTCAAGGCGATCGGCGACTCCGTGCCCAGCTCCGAGCTCATCCCCCTCAGCAGGTCCAGCGCCTCATCGACCTCGCCCCAGGCTTCGCCCACCAGCCCGAGCCTCCTGGCGGCGACCGCGAGGCCGAAGAACTGGTGAGGGATCGCCGCCCTAGGCTGAAGCCCTCCGGGCAACCTGACGATGGGTAGACCCTTCTTCTCGGCGATCTCGGCCATCTCGCCGCCTGAGGCGAAGACGACCGCCTTGGCGCCCCTTCCTATCCCGTCCCTGAGGGCTGAGATGGCCTCCTCCGTTCCGCCCGAGTAGCTGACGGCGAGGAGAAGCGTCCTCTCCCCGACGAAGCCCGGAAGCTTGTAGTCCCTCGTGACGACCAGCGGCACCCGCAGGGTGTCCTTGATCCAGTCCCTGAGGAGAAGCCCACCCACGGCGGAGCCGCCCATCCCCGAGACCACGACGCTGTCGAAGGACTGGCCTGGCAGCCCACAGAGGTTGACGACCTCGGTGGATCTTATCGACTCGGCGCAACTCTCTGGGAAGCGGGAGATGATGCCGAGCATCCCGCCCCTGTCATGCCGGTTCAGATATGTCGGGGAGTTGAGGACCTGAGCCATGGGTGAACTAGGGGGAGATGTCAAGATAAATCTACACCTATCAGCCGCCCCATCGGGTTCTGGACAGCTACGGCTGATTGTAGCCGCAGATCCTGCAGGCGAGCCAGGCGTAGACCCTGATAGCGTCGAGGAAGTCATCGACCCTGACGTGGTCCTGTGCGGTGTGGGTGAACCTCTCCTCGCTCGGGCCGAAGCCGATCACGGGCAGCCCAAGCCATGAGTAGAACCTGCCGTCCGTGGCGAAGGCCCACATCCCCTGCCCGGGTGCTCTTCCGAGCGCCTCGCCGATGGCGCCGGAAGCCTCGGCGACGACTGGGAACGCCGCGGGGTCTGTGTGGAAGCCTGTGAACCCTCTGACGTCCCTCCTCTGCGGTGAGATGACCGCGGCGACGAGCTCAGGGTCCACTGACCTCTGCGACTCTATGAGGGACTCGAGCCTCGCCTTCAGCGCCTCGGCCGGGAAGTCAGGGCCGTTCCGGCAGTCAATCACGAACTCGCACTCCTCGGGACGACGTTGGATGCCCCAGGCTTCACGCCTATCACCGTGACGGCCAGGCTCGTCCTGCCGTAGACGGGGTGCGTGGGCAGGCTCGGTATGAGCTCGCCCCTGATCCTGGCTATGAGGTCCGTCGCCTTGTACAGGGCGTTTATCCCCCTCTCAGGCGCGCTTGCGTGGCAGCTCCTGCCCCTGACGACGACGCTCATCTTCATCGTGCCCCTATGGCCGAGGGTGACCCCCATGTTCGAGGCCTCGCCGACGAGGACGAGGTCTCCGAGGAAGCTGTCCCTCTCTATCGTCGAGAGGGTGCCCGCGCCCCCGACCTCCTCCTGAACGACGGCAGCGACCTTATAGTCGCCCCTGAGCCTCACGCCTAGGTCGCTGAGCGCCTCCCCGGCGAGGATCATGGCAGCGACGGCGGCCTTCATGTCCGAGGCTGACCGCCCGTAGACGACCTCGCCCTCGACGCCGAAGGCCGAGCCGTCCATGACCCTGCCCGAGTAGGGTTCAGGCATGTCCCCCGGCGGCACGTGGTCCGTGTGGCCGTTCATGAGCAGGGCCCTGCCGCCTCCGGAGCCCCTGATCGTCCCCATCACGTCTCCGAGGTCATCGACCCCGACCGAGTCGAAGCCGGAGGCGTGCATGGCCTCCGCGACGCGTTCCCCGCAAGCCTTCTCCTGTCCGCTCAGGCTAGGTATCCTGATGAGCTCGCTCAGAAGGGAAAGGGACTCCCCCCTGTGATCTTTAACCCAGTCGTCTATGGCCCGGATCATGATCCTCTAGGGTTTAGAGGAATTGGACGGGGTTAAAAGAGGTTCGAGAAAGAGAGACCCCGTCACTCTTTGACGGTGATTGCGCCGGAGGGGCAGGCTGCCTCGCAGCTCTTGCATGCGACGCAGTCCTTCTCGTTGACGACCTCGACCTTGTCGCCGGCGTCGCTGAAAACCCCCATGGGGCAGAGGCTGACACACGTCATACATGACGCGCATTTATCGTAATCTATCTTAACCTCAGGCATACCGAGACCATCCAGTTGGGCTCAACATATATAGGTACTGTGATTTAAGCCCTACCACGGGCGGGGGTTAAATTATTAAGTTCTTGCCCCGCTCTATGAAAATGCTTAGAGGCGTCACGGTTTGAATAGACCGCACCCGTATCTCCCGAACAGCGTACCCGAGGTCAAGGACGGCATGATGGAGGCGATAGGCATCAAGTCCATCGACGACCTATACACAGACATCCCCGAGGCCCTGAGGTTCAAGGGCGAACTCGACATACCGGGCCCATACACGGAGGCCGAGGTAAGGGAGCTGGTATCCGGCACGCTGGAGAAGGACGTCGGCCTGAGGTGCCCGCCATTCCTCGGCGGAGGGGTCTGGCCCCACTACGTTCCCTCCGTGGTGGACGAGGTCGTGAGGCGCGCCGAGTTCCTGACGAGCTACACGCCGTACCAGCCCGAGATCAGCCAGGGCATACTGCAGAGCATCTTCGAGTACCAGAGCCTGCTCTGCGAGCTGCTCGGGATGGAGGTGGCGAACGCCTCGCTGTACGACTGGTCCTCCGCCCTGGGTGAGGCGGCGCTGCTCGCCAGCAGGATAAACCACAGGGACACGGTGCTGGTCCCGTACTTCATCAGCCCGAAGAGGCTCGCAGTCCTCAAGACCTACACCGAGCCCGCTGGGATGAGGGCCGAGAAGCTCGACTACGACGCGACGACGGGGCAGGTGGAGATCGAGGACCTCAAGGAGAAGGTCAACGACCACACGGCGGCGGTATACGTCGAGACCCCCTCGTACCTGGGCTTCGTCGAGGAGGGCGTCGAGGCCATGGCGGAGATCGCCCACGGAAAGGACGCCCTGTTCATCGCCGGGGTCGACCCGATCAGCCTCGGCCTCCTGAAGGCGCCGGGCGACTACGGCGCGGACCTGGTCATCGGCGAGGGGCAGCCCCTCGGCAACCACATGAACTACGGAGGCCCGCTCCTGGGCCTGTTCGCCGCCAAGCACGACAACAGGGTGATCAGGCAGATGCCTGGCAGGATCATAGGCATCACCGAGACTCTTGAGGGCGGCAGGAGAGCCTACGTGATGACGCTCCAGACCCGCGAGCAGCACATCCGCAGGGAGAAGGCGACCTCGAACATATGCAGCAACGAGGCGCTCTGCTGCGTCGCGAGCGCCGTCTACATGAGCCTTCTCGGCCCACAGGGACTGAGGGAGCTAGGGGAGGTGGTGACGAGCCGAGCCCACTACGCCATGAGGCGGATGGGTAAGCTCCCCGGGGTCAGGGCGCCCATGTTCAACAGCTACCACTTCAAGGAGTTCACGGTGGGCTTCAGGGGGACGACTGCCGAGGCCGTCAACAAGTCGCTCATATCGAACAGGATACAGGGAGGGCTGTCACTGGCCAAGGAGTTCCCGGAGCTCGGCGAATCCGCGCTGTACTGCGTCACGGAGATGCACACCAAGAAGGACATAGACATGCTGGTCTCGGGCCTCATGGAGGTGCTGGAGGCATGACATTGAGGAAGTTCAGGCAGGCGGACTGGGACGAGCCACTCATCTTCGAGCTCAGCCACGAGGGCAGGGTCGGGTTCCTGCCGCCTAAGGCTGAGCCGGAGGTCGTCGACGCGGTCGACGAGGTCGAGGAGCTTATCCCGAGCGAGATGCTCAGGGAGAAGCCACCAGCCCTGCCGGAGGTCTCGGAGGTCGACGTCCTCCGCCACTACATCCATCTGAGCCAGATGAACTATGGGGTCGACTCGGGCCTGATATATCCACTCGGAAGCTGCACAATGAAGTACAACCCGATCATCAACGAGGTTCTGGCGGGCCACCCGAGGATGCTCGGGGCCCATCCGGACCAGGACCCTTCGACGGTTCAGGGTGTCCTCGAGTTCATGTACAACCTGAGGCGGGGCTACCTGAATGTCACGGGGATGGACGACGCCACGCTCCAGCCAGCCGCAGGCGCCCACGGCGAGTGGACCGGCATCATGCTCATCAGGGCCTATCACAAGGACAGGGGCGAGCTGGGCAAGAGGACCGAGATCATCATCCCGGACTCCGCCCACGGTACCAACCCCGCCAGCGCCGCCATGGGAGGGTTCCAGATAGTGGAGGTCCTCTCGGGCGAGGACGGCTGCGTCGATGTCGAGGCGCTCAAGGCGGTGGCGGGGGAGAAGACCGCGGGCCTCATGCTCACCAACCCGAACACCCTTGGGATCTTCGACAACAAGATCGCCGAGATATCCAAGATCGTCCACGAGGCCGGCGGCCTCATGTACTACGACGGCGCCAACCTCAACGCCATAATGGGCAAATGTAGGCCAGGTGATATGGGCTTCGACGTAGTCCACGTCAACCTCCATAAGACATTCGCGACGCCACATGGTGGAGGAGGACCCGGCTCTGGCCCAGTGGGGGTCAAGTCTCACCTAGCAGGGTTCCTGCCTGTGCCGACCATCGAGGAGAAGAACGGCGTGTACTCGCTTAACTACGACAAGCCGAAGAGCATAGGGAAGGTCCATGGCTACTATGGGAACGTCAACGTGATGCTCAAGGCCTACGCCTACATGCTGACCCTCGGAGGCACGGGGCTCAGGGAGGCCTCGGAGCTTTCAGTGCTAAACTCTAACTATATCGCCCGGAAACTGAAGGATACACGTGGCCTGAGCCTACCGTACTCGCCGGAGAAGCCGAGAATGCACGAGGCTGTGCTCAGCGCTGCGAAGATGAACGAGGAGACCGGCGTCAGGGCGCTGAACATAGCAAAGAGGCTACTCGACTACGGCATCCACGCGCCGACCATCTACTTCCCCCAGATCGTCCATGAGGCTCTCATGATCGAGCCGACGGAGACGGAGTCAGTCGAGGTCCTCGACGACTTCATAGACGCTGTGAAGAAGATATCTGAGATGGCCTACTCTAAGCCCGAGGAGGTGCTGAAGGCTCCGACGAACACGGCAGTCGGGAAGCTCGACGAGCCGCGGGCGGCGCATCCGAAGACGATCTGCCTGAGCTGGCGCA
>CAZYUK010000058.1:0-7827 GCA_964650675.1 uncultured Candidatus Bathyarchaeia archaeon | reverse complement strand
GCGTATGGGATGTAGTAGTCGTTCCCGTACTACTTGCTGTCCGTGGGCTCGTAGCCCCAGTCCCTGTCGCCGCTCCCCGTGTCTATGGAGACCAGGATGATGATCATCTGGCCCTCCAGAGCAAATATGTGGACTGGGGTCTGGCCGGTGGTGGTGAAGCTCGTGTCAACTGTTCCTGCCGTGAGGGGCTTGCCGTTCCATCCGGGCGCGATGCCGGTTTTCGTGACGATGGTCACCGTCGCGTCGGTGAACGCGTATATGTGGAAACTTATGTTCATCGCCGGGAAGCCGGATGGGAAGGTGGGTATCCAGAAGTCGCTGCCCTCCGTCGCGGCTGCTTGAAGGCTGAAGAATCTCACATCCCATTCCTTCCTACCGCTGGCGATCATGCCGACCTGGACCTTCTTGTTTGAATCCACGGTGTCCCCCTTCCAGACGTGTTGGATGATGAAGCTCTCCCCTCGGCTCAGGGCCTGGTTGTGCGGGACGCCCTTAACCGTGTAGTCTACGCTCGTACCGTCCTCGGTCGCCTGCACAACGAAGTACGTTCCTCCCCTACGCTGGTAGGTGCCGTTGAAGTCCCCTGTGCCGGGTGTGTTCTCGCCGACCGGGACGATGTAATGCATCTGGGAGGTCGGCCCCCCCTGCTCTACAGGGAAGACGCTCCACATATCGGTTATAAAATTCCCGTCGGGGCCGGTTCCCGATTGCCTGTCTGTGACGCCCCTGACCATGTTCACTGGGCCGCCTGCAATGTAGATGTAGTCCCCGCCGTCGACCTTCCCGAGGGCGCCGGATAACAGGCTCCCCTCGCCGACGGGGACTATGCTGTAGTACGGCGCCGCCCAATTATCGAGGGTGAGGACGCCACCCTTGTCAAGCTCGAAGACGGCATCTGCGCCGGTGAAGTCGGCGGGGTTAAAGGTGTAGCCGTTCGCCTTCTGGTCGATGTAGACTCTGGCCCTGTCCTGATATGATACTAGGCTGACGACGCTGTAGGGCTGAGCCGTCGCCGGCGGGAAAGCTGTCGCGATGTCTATCGCCTGCTTCACGATCTTCGTGCTGTCCCCGAGGACATAGTATAACTGATAGCCTGCGGGCACGAATGGCACCCCTGAGACACCGAGCTGAGGTGAGAGGCTCGTCAGCACCATCGATGCTATGAGGATCAGTGTGGCTGCGATTTGCGTCTTCTTAAAATGACTATTTTTTTTCATGCGTTTCCCATGTAACTCAGCAGGTTGATGTAACTATAACAGTAAAGTCACTGGGACAATGCGATTTGGGGTGACCAGTTTCTTTTTAGGTTCACCCGATCAGCTTAAGCCCACCCGCCTCCCTGGGGTAAAAGACCATGGATGAGTTGTATGGGACCTCTGGACCAACCCTTTCTTCAGCGTAGTGGATGGCGTCCTCGATGCTCATCCCGAGCCCGGCTAGACCCTCGACGAATGAGAGGGTTGCCGCATCGGTGTGGGGAAGCGTGACCGGCCCGTCCCAGCTCACGTAGGCCACCGCCCCGGCCTCTATGAAGGCCTCAGCGAGGTCCTGCTCGGCGAGCCCGTCGCAGCCCATCAAGACTACTATGGCGCCTCTCAGCCGGTCCTTCATGTACCGCTGGACGAACCTCGCCCCAACGGCGAAGGTGTAGTTGGCGTCCTGGGAGGTTCGACTTATGTGGACCTCGTTCGCCAGCTGTTCAAGGACGTAGGCCGAGTTGCTGTATGGTTCGCCCGTGAAGAACCAGACGCCGTTATTGAAGACGGAGCTGTGGACCCTGTATATTATGAGGGCCGCTTGCCTCGGGTTCCTAATGCTCTCAACGGTCGTCGACCCGCCCGAGACTATCTCGACTCTGAAGCCGGCCTTGACGAGTAGCCCTGAGCACGCCTCCGTGAAGCCCATCGAGGCGGGGTTATCGACGAGGGGGTCGTATATCAGCGCCGTCGGCTGGGGCCGCTGAGCCTCCTGGGGGGGGTTGAACATCACGAAGATGATGGCAATAAGCAAGGTGCCGACTAGGATCAGTGAAAGGTTCCTCTTCCAGCTGCTCTTCCTGCGCTTTGAAGCCATTAACCTGATCGGGACAATGGCCTCTCGTCGGAAAACAGAAGAGTAACTGACTCCAACCCATGGAGATGACATTCAGGCTAAAAACTACTCTCGAACGGGGCGGGCTACAATGTGGCCTCCTCGAGCTCCCTGAACGCCCTCCCGACATCCTCGCTGCCGACTATGTACGAGCCGGACGCGAAGACATCGGCGCCTGCCTGCCTCGCTGCCCTCGCATTTTCCGGGTTCATGCCGCCATCCACCTCTATGGTCACTTGGCTGCTCATCACCCTGAGCGCCCTGACCTTTTCAAGCGTCCACGGCAGGAAGCCCGCGCCATACCTGCCCGGCTCGACGGTCATGACGAGGACGCCGTCGATCTCGCCCAGACGGGGCGCCACGGATTCCACAGGGGTTTCAGGCGATAACGCCAGCATTACCCTGAAGCCTGCCCTCCTCGCCGAGGCGATGGCTCGCCCGACATCGTCCAGCGTCTCGACATGCAGGATGACCGCCTCGACCCTGCCCGCGAGCCTGGACAGGTAGCCTACTGGGCGCCTGACCATGAGGTGCGCCTCGTATGAGAGGCCGGGGGGGAGGTGTGGGTCGAATTGGAGTGACGTACTCGGAACGAAATCGCCGTCCATGAAGTCCAGCATCACCCTGCTCGCGACGCCCCTGAGCCTTGAGAGAAGCTCTGACAGCTCGCCCTGGTCGCCTGCGATGACCGCGGGCACTATCATGGACCCCACACAGGTGTAGAGTCAACCGCCCATCCTTTTAAATGAAATCAGGGCGATGACGATGCCCTCGGTGCATCGAGAAAAAAGGTGGAAGTTACTGCGCGTATGCCTCGACGAGGTCCCTTGCCGTGACTATGCCGACGAGTTTGTCGTCCTCGTCGATGAGCGGCAGCCTCCTGATCCCCTTGGTCGACATCGTGAAGGCGGCGTCAAGGACGCTTATCTCGGAGGGGACGACGATGAGGGGTGAGGATGCGACGCCTCCCACGCGGCCCTCAAGCGATTTACCCTTGGCGAGTATGGCCGTGAGGAGGTCGCGCTCGGTGAATATACCTGTCGGCCTCCCCCTCCTCGTGACTATGACGCTCCCGATCCTCTCCAGGCCCATCAGCTTCGCTGCTTCACGGACAGTGGTCCTGCCGTCGACCGTGACGATGTCCTTGGTCGCGTAGTCGATCGCCTTTCTGGTCGTCTCCTCCGTCTCGGGCAGGCTCTTCACTAGGTCCGAGGCTGTCACGATGCCCAGGGGCCTGCCCCCGTCGACGACCAGCCTGCTCCTCTTCCTGATCATCGTTCGGGCGGCCTCCTTTATCGTGGCGGAGGTGTCGATGGTTATCAGCGGGTAGGACATCGTGTCCGCGACCCTCACACTTGCCGGCTCCATGTCAAGCGCTATCACCTGGCTGAGCAGGTCCCTCTCGGTCACTATGCCGACGGGCTTCCCGCCCCTCTCGGCTATGAGGCTGCCTATGTGCCTCTCCCCCATGACCCTGGCCGCCTCCAACATGCTGGATTCCGTTGAGATGGTGAAGACGGGCTGAGACATGATGTCCTTGACAAGGTACAGCTTCTTCGAATGCAGGATGGCCCTGTCTAGGACGCTCGGGAAGATCCTCCTGAGGTCTCTCTGGGTCTCCAAGCAGATTCCCGAGGATCAATGCGGGCGCTGATTCTTTAATGTTTCAAAAATGTAAGGATACGCCTGGGGCAGCCCTTCACAGTTTGTCGGAGGCGGATCGGGCGATCCTCGTCGCCTCCTCGAGGGCGTCCGAGGCGACGTTCCTCGCCCTGACCAGCTTCGTCCTCAGAGCCTTGTATTGGCTCGTGTCTGGGTCGAGCGCCGCCAGTTCCGAGACGGGCTGGAGTAGGGGTATCGGCCTGATGTACTCGGCGCCGTAGTGGTCCTGCCCGTACTTCCCGTGGAGTGTGTAGTTGACGGGGTTGAGGACCCTGCATACACTGAGCTGGCTCTCGTTCGTGAACCTAACCTTTTCCTTGAGCCTCTCAGCCTCACCCGGGTCCTCGCATCTCTTTGACAGCAGCTCTGTGGCATCGTCGAGGCTGGAAGCGGCCTTCTTGAAGGCTTCAGCTTTCCCTATGAGCCCTCTGAGGTCCAGCGCTTCTCCAGCGCCCGCGCTGAGCTGCTTCAGGGCGTCGAGCGTCCATTCAGCGGTATCCTGTGCCTTGTAGGGGAGCACAGGAAGTGTGCAGAGCCTGAGGATCACGAGGATCTGGGCCTTGTTGGCCATGTGCAGCGTTTCGGGGTCGCATTTGTCGAGGGTGTCCTGGTCGCTGTGGTACCACCATCCGCCTGGGGGAGTCTTCTCCTCGGGGGGGTGAACGGTGATGACCCTGACCGAGGGGATGCCCAGGCCGAGGAAGGACTGGTCCCCCGTCTTGTTCGGGAGGTACTTGGCCGGAGGATGCCTGATCGGCGCCCCCTCCTCCTTGGCCAGCTCGGAGACCGTTGACCATACGAACCTCTGCAGGGCCGGGTCGGCCTCGGCCGAGTAGACCGTTGTTCCCGTCATGCTCGGGGTGTCGTTGTTCAGGTACGCGACGCAGCTGTTGTGGAGCCTGTCCCAGTAGTTGTCGACGTACCAGGTCGATCCGGTCATGATGCCGGTCTCGTGGCCCTGGAACCAGAGGAGCTCTACCCCCCTCCTGAGGCCGGACCCGAGGCGGCTTAGCACCCTCGCCATCTCCAGGGTTGAGGCGCAGCCGACGGCGTTGCAGCTCCCCGCCCCCCTCCAGGCGTCCAGGTGGCTGCCGAGGAGGACGAATCCCGGCTCTCTGCCGGCGATGGCTGCCATCGGCTGCCTGGTCGCGGCCCAGCCTCTGTGGCTCCCCGCCCTCATTCCGACGCGGACCGCCCCCTTTCCCAGGAGATCCTTGAGGCGCCTTCCGTCCTCGGCCGAGACCAGGAGGGCCGGTATCCTGCCTATCTCGTCGATGTCGTCAGGAGTCGGGTTCCCCCAGACGGATTTGACGGTACCCCAGTTGTAGACCGTCTCGGGGCCGGTGTAGCCGATGATTATGATGCCGATGGCCCCCCTCGTGATGCCTGCCACGTAGTTCTTCCAGGGGCGGGCGGGGGGCCTGCTGAACTCGGCGAGGGCGACCCTTCCCCGCGCCTCCACCCCCTCGTAGTCGCGGAGGCCGCCGCCGCCGACGTAGACGAGTTCCCCTTCCACCCCCTCGGGGGGCGTGGGCGCGGCCTGGGCGAGGGGTACCACCTTGACGACCCTTCTCTCAGGTGAGATCACCCTCAGCTCGGCCTCGGAGGGGTCCGGGAAATCGAGCCATGCCTGGAAGGCGGGGGCCGAGGCCTCCACGCCGTAGCCCTTCAGCCTGTCAAGGACGTAGTCGACGGCCCTCTCGTTCGCAGGAGTGCCTGAGAGCTTCTCCCCGACGCCTGCGAACCACTTGACATGCTCCCAGCACCTCTCCTTGGAGATGCCCGCCAAGGCCTCCCTCTCGAAGACTGTCAGAACCATACTAGTAGAGACGTCGTGGGCTCCGTTTATGTCATTTTCTAGATCCGGCTGGGGACGTGACGCGCCCCGAGAGCCTTTTAATGTCCGCTACTCCCATCGGGGATGAGCTTTTACGAGGGGAGGCCGGCAGTTAAAGTGG
The DNA here is from genome assembly GCA_964650675.1 of uncultured Candidatus Bathyarchaeia archaeon. Lineage (GTDB taxonomy): Archaea > Thermoproteota > Bathyarchaeia > TCS64 > TCS64 > UBA8941. The sequence continues at coordinate 2,116 of CAZYUK010000058.1, read as the reverse complement.
TGTGGGATCGTGGAGGCTATCGAGGCTATTCTCACCAGGAGGAGCATGAGGAGGTACACGGAGGCGCCCGTCTCCGACGAGCAGGTCCGGAGGCTCCTAGAGGCGGCCATGGCCGCGCCGTCGGGCCACAACAAGCAGCCCTGGCACTTCATCGTCGTCAGGGACAGGGCCACGCTCCTCGAGGTCCCCAAGTTCCACCCCTACTCCAAGATGCTCGGCCAATGCGCCCTCGCCATAGTCGTCTGCGGCGACCTCGATCTCGACGGCGGGACCAAATTCTGGGTCCAAGACTGCTCAGCCGCAACGCAGAACATCCTGATAGCGGCTCACGCGATGGGCCTCGGAGCTGTCTGGCTCGGAGTTTACCCCCACGATGACCTGGTGGCTGGGGTCAGGGCGCTACTTGGTATCCCCGAGAGGATAGTGCCCCTGAACATCGTATCTGTGGGCTACCCGGCCGAGCCGAAGCCGCCGGGGAACAGGTACAACGAGGAGAGGGTGCACGGGGGGAGATGGTGACCGGAACGCAGACAGCGTTTAGGCATCTTCTTCTCTGATTCACCTTGGTCGGGGAGCGCTTGAAACCCATCTTTCGTGCGGGTCGCGTTTCTACGATACGGAAAATGTCTTTATAAACAAAGTACTGAATCATTCTCATGAACGTCGGCGGGCCGCACGGATCTAGAAGACCCTTGCCAGAGAAGGATGGGATGAAGCGCCACATCCTTGTCCTGATCGTGTTTCTTCTGACGATCTCCCCGTCTCTGCGGTTGATCTGGGCCGGGAACCAGCCTGTGGCTTCAGGATCTGAGGCGGCGGCTGAATACCGGGTGGAGATAACCGACGCCAACGCAGCGAAGCACGAGCTCAGGGTCAGGGCCGTGCTATCGCTCTCTGGCGCCACCGATCTCTCGGTCTCGCCGGAGGGAGATAACAGCGATCAGTGGATAACGATAGAGGAGTGCCGCGACGTCGGGGGCTCCGTGCCCGTGGTGAAGGTCGACAACAGGACCTGGAGGGTCGGCTCCGGCTCGGCGGGCGCCGTTACGTTGGAGTACCGAGCCTACGTGAACATGCCCAACCGGATGGCTGAGGGCACCTACCTCGCCTACCTCTCAGGGGAGTGCGGCCTGATGTCGGCGAGGAGCATCCTCCTCGCGCCCGTCGTGGCGATCAACGCGACGGTGAACTTCGTGATGCCTGCAGGTTGGACCGTGATTACCGACGAGAGGTGGACGCCCCTTAACGCGACCTCATTCTCCGTGAGCACGGGCGACCTCGACCTCGTTGCGCCTGGGAGGTGGAAAATCTTCGACGGGACATTCGGCGACGGGCAGAGGCTGAGGGTCGCGATATGCGGCGAGACGATGCACCCGAAAGACGAGTACGTCACCGGCATCAAGACCTGCCTCGACTACTTCCACGAGCACGTCGGCAGGCTTCCCCAGAGCGAGCTGAACGTCGTCCTCGCCGACCTCCCACTGCCGATGGACTACATGAGCTATTCGCCCCGTCTCGCCGTCAACCGCGCCGGGAGGGACTGGGGGATGTTCGAGGGGATGCTCTGGCACTACTGGTTCCTGAGGCAGGCCCGCTACAACAGCCAGGCGGATGCGGACAGTGCGTGGTGGTTCGGGGAGGGGGCCAGCCCATTCATACTGTACCCCGTGTACGAGTCGATAGGCGCCGCCGAGGAGGTCGCAGCCGCCTGGGGGTTCAAGTACCCTGAGCTGACATGGGAGAACTGGTACGCCGTATACGAGCCCTACATAGGCACGGCGTTCGACATACCCCTCGTCGACTACCCCGAAAGGAACAGGGAGACAGGCGATGTCAGGTACTACACGCCGATACCGTACATGAAGTCGCATATCGTCCTCCAGATGCTGAACCTCTCCATCTCCGAGTTCACCCACGGCGAGAATGACCTCAGGGACGTCATCGGGTACGTCTACGAGAACTACGCCGACAAGGGGATCGGGTACACCGTCGAGGATGTCCTCGAAGCCGCTAACCAGGTTTCGGGCAACGACTACATCGAGTTCTTCGACGCCTACGTGTATGGATGTGAACCGCTGCCTGTCATCGAGGAGGGCGAAGGACACCTCTTCGACTG
>CAZYUK010000057.1:0-7917 GCA_964650675.1 uncultured Candidatus Bathyarchaeia archaeon | reverse complement strand
GCTCCTTCTCCTTCTCCAAGTCATATTTTTCACCGAAGAAACTGAGAGCATAACTTCTTTATAAATATTTTCACAATATGTCATATTTCTGACATTATTTACCCGCGATCTGCCGGAATTCCGCCCAAGAAGAGGTGAGAAATCATGGGATGGCAGGGGTCATCCCGCGAGTGCGCCCCGGCACGCCATGAAATCTGTCAAAAAGTCATAAATTTTATATCAGCCGGTTCTCCCTGCTCTCAACGGTATGTCGGGAAGATCGACGGTCCAGGAGGCTGTGCGCATCATCATCACGCGGAACCCCTACCTGTACCGCGGCATGAGGATGAGGGTGATCAACTACAGCGCCGTCGCCAGGTACATCAGGGGTGAGGTGGAGTCGATCTCCGGCTCAGACGTTGACCCGAGCACCATCGTCACCGCCATCATGAGGCTGAGCAACGCGCTTGAGGGCCTCGTCGAGGAGGAGGCTGAGAGCCCCCTCAAGGGGAGCAAGCTCAACCTCGTCACAGGCGTCTCCGAGATCACCGTCGTCGCACCCCCCTCGAGGCACGGGGAGATCATCAATAAGATAGTCTCCACCGGCGACTTCGACTCTTACAGGTTCAGCATCCACCAGTTCTCGAACGGGATCAAGGTGATCACCAACTCGCCCCACGCGGATAGGGTGAAGGAGGGGCTCGCCGGGTACCAGGTCGACGTCAGCGGCGATTACGCCGAGCTCCACGTCAGGCTGCCCCAGGGCTCGGAGGCAAGCCTCGACAGCAAGGCCATCGTCCTGGACTCCCTCAGCCAGAACGGCGTCCATCCCGTCGACGCCTTCTTCACGGAGAGCGACGTGAGCCTGATCGTGAGTGAGGATGAGGCGTCGAGGGCCTTCGAAGTCCTCAGGTACCTGTCCGGATGACGGCGCCTGCGTCATTCCCGCCCTTCTTCAAGAGCAGCAGCGTGAGGCAGACGCCCGCCATCGAGAGGACCGCGGAGAGCTGGAAGACGGCCTTCAGCCCCCAAACCTCGGCCACGGCCCCCATTAACAGCGGGCTGAGGACGCCGCTGACGTTTCCGAAGGTCGAGAAGGTGCCTATCGCCGCCCCCCTCCTGTCAGGAGGAGCCTCCTGTGTGACGTAGATGTTGCCTGAGGTCAGGTAGACGCCGTAGGCTAGCCCCTGTATCCCTAGGAGGATGCAGACGAGCAGGAGCTGGTCGGTGAAGGCGACGAGGAGGAGCATCGAGGCCGAGAGGGCGAGGCTCGCCACCATCAGCCTGAGGGCGCCGGCCCGCCTCGCGTAGGCGCCTGTTGGGAACCTTATCACGGTTGAGGAGAGCCCTCGGACGGTGAATCCCAGGCCGACCTCGGCCTCGTTCAGCCCTATGAAGCCGCCGAGGAGGGGAAAGAAGGTGGAGAGGGAGGAGAACATTAGGGAGTTGACGAAGTTGGATACGCCTGCGGCCAGTATCCTGGCATCGGAGAGGACCCCGCTCAGGCCGGGCCTCTCAGAGCCGTCCTTAGGGCTCGGCCCACGTCCAGCCCCGCCGGGGACGAATAGGAGCAGGGCGAAGCCGACTACCGCGAGGCCGCCGCTCACATAGAAGGCGACGTTGTACCCGCATGCGCCCGAGATCAGGCCTCCTAGGAGAGGCCCCGTGGTGAAGCCGAGCCCCATGCTCGTCATGTAGACCCCTTGGGCGAGGCTCCTCCTTCTCGCCGGCGCCAGCTCCGAGACGTATACGAAGCCTATGGAGAAGGTTGAGCCCATGGCGACGCCGAGCAGGAGCCTCGCCGGGAGGAGGTGCTCGGCCGAGGTGGAGAGGGTGTACATTAGCGGCACGACGGCCATGAGGGCGTACCCCATCATCATCACGGCCCTCCTCCCGATCCTGTCCGAGAGGCTGCCTATGGGCACCGAGAGGAATATCATCGCTATGCTGGACGCTGCAGCGAAGAGGCCTATCATGGCGAGGGAGGCGCCGAGCCCCTGGGCGAAGGCGGGGAAGATGGGTATGGGCATGCTGTGGCTGGCGTCGGCGAAGAAGATGACGAGGCAGACGAGCAGTGCGCCCCTGAGCCCCCTCCTCTCGGCCGCGTCCAGCCCCTCGAACATCGACCCTTTATCCGTCCGTCTCGGTTATGAAGCCTTTCCCGACGGCGCCTTGGCTACCTATGACGCACGAGGCGGTACAACGAATATATCCCTATGACTACGGCGGCCCCGTAGCCGACCAGTGTCAGCCTGAAGACGTCGGCCGATAGGATGTCATGGGTGGCGAAGACTACGAGGGAGAGCCCCACGACTATCGAGGCGACGACTATGCCTATGAGCAGCCTGTACGTCGCCCGGTCTATGGCGCCGCCGATCCTGTCGAGGTCGTCATGGGCCACCTTGAACCTCACCGTGCCGCCTGAGAGCATCTTCAGCGTCTCGTTTATGCTCTGGGGGACCTCGGCGAGGCTCTGGAGTGCGTCGGCGAGGCCGAGGGTCGTCTTTCTCACCGTTTCCTGGGATAGCATACGCTTCGTCAGTATCTCCCCGAGGTAGGGCCTGGTCTCCTTCATGAAGTTGAACTCGGGGTAGAGCAGGAGGCCGTCGTCCTGCATCTGTATCATCACCTTGAGCATGAGCATCATGACGAGGGGGACCCTTATGCGGTACTTGTTCAGCAGGGTCGTCAGCCCCTGGAAGACGCTAGTGCCCGGCTGCTCTGGGTTGAAGCTCTCCCCCTCCAGGAGCATCAGGTATACATCGTCCTTGAAGGGGTCCATCAGCGGTTCCCTGACCCTGATCCCGACCTGTTGGAAGGTCTTCATCAGCCCATCGACGTCCTTGTCCTCCAGGGCGACGAGCATCCTCAGCATAACGTCGCGCCTCTCAGGCCTGAAGATCCCCATCAGGCCGAAGTCTAGGAAGACGATGTCCCCCTCGGTCGTCACGACGAGGTTCCCCGGGTGGGGGTCGCCGTGGAAGAACCCGTCCTCGAATATCTGCTTGAGGTACGCCTTGAAGCCCCTCACCGCGATGACCTTGGGGTCGTAGCCCATCTTCCTGATCGCCTCGACGTCGTCGATGCGGACCCCCTGAATATACTCCATCACGAGGAGCCTCTCGCAGGAGTACCTCCAGTAGATCCTGGGCACCCGGACGCCCTCGACGCCCTCCAGGTTCCTTGCGAGGAGGTCGGCGTTCTTCCCGTCACTGACGAAGTCAAGTTCCCTCCGTATCTGGCGGGCGAACTCCCTGACGAGGCCCGGGAGGTTGTAGACGGCGAGGCCCGGGAAGGCCTTCTCCGCCCTCTCGGCGATGCCCTCCAGGATGCCTACGTCGGTCTCGATCACCTCCCTGATGCCCGGCCGCTGGACCTTGAGGACAACCCTTGTGCCATCCATCAGCTCCGCCAAGTGGACCTGGCTCAGGGAGGCGGCGGCTATCGGCTTCTCGTCTACGTGCTTGAATGTCTCGGAGATCAGGCCGCATCTGTCCTCTATGACGGGCTTCACCTTTTCGAAGGGGAGGGGCTCCACCCTGTCTGTGAGCTTCGTCAGCTCCTCGACGAGGCCGGGCGGCAGGATCTCACGGCGGGTGCTCATGATCTGGCCGAGCTTGATGAAGGTTGGGCCGAGCTCTTGGAGGGCCAGGCGGATGCGCATGTTCGTGTCCATGCCGTGGATGTCTACCTCGTGCTTCCAGTGGAGCCTCCACTCGACCGTCCCGGGCAGTAGGTCCCTGACGAACACCTCGAAGCCGTGCTTCACGAGTATGCCTGCTATCTGCTCGTACCGCCTGACGGGTGGAACCATGGTTAACCCCCGGGCACCGCCCGTAAAAAAGGTGATTCAGGGGCCGACGGGCCGCCTAGGCGACCCTCACGCCGTTGGGCACGCGGTGGCTCACGGTCAGGAAGGGGGGTTTCTCCACCCCGTCCAGGTAGCCGGCGTCGAGGACCATCCCCTGGGAGACCGTCCCCATGATCCTCCTCGGCTCGAGATTGCAGAGGACGACGGCCTGAAGACCCATGACCTCCTCCGCCGAGTAATCCGGCCTTATGCCGCTCAGGATCACCCTGCGCTCCGAGCCGAGGTCGACCTCAAGCCTCATCAGCTTATCCGATCCCTTGACGGGCTCCGCGGAGACGATCTCGCCGACCCTCAAGTCAAGCTTCTTGAAGTAATCTATCGAGATGAAGTCCATCATCCTTTCCTCGCCGACTGATACCATCTGTCTTCAACGTGAAAACATTAACGCATGTTTCGGCTACCTTTTTATTCGACGCCTCCGGTTCTAGGTCAGGTTTATAAGTCAACGTCGATATCGCTGGTGATATCAACCCCGGTAGATTGTTCTGGAAGGCGTTGCCATTGATGCGCTGGATAAGACACACGGCGATGGTCCCCAAGGGCTTCCTCCGGTACCAGGTGCTCAGGTTGCTGAAGGAGAAGCCGATGTCTGGCTCAGAGATCATGAGCGAGATCGAGGAGGAGACGGACGGCAACTGGAGGCCGAGCCCCGGCTCCATCTACCCGCTCCTAGCGTGGCTACAGGACAACGGCTACGTTAATGAGGCCGAGGGGGAGCCGGGGATAAAGCGCTACTCTCTCACCGAGAAGGGCGGCGCTTTTCTGGAAGAAAACGTCCAGATGCAGGAGAAGCTTGGCAAACGCCTCGCCCACTATGGGCCGGGGCCGGGCCTGATGGGGCCGCCCTGGCACGAGTTCTTCCCCGAGAAGGCAGGGTCGGCGCTCCGCAAGCCAGCGATAGGGTTGGCGATGGCCCTCTGGGACCTCAACGAGGCACTGAGCCGAAATTACTCGGCAGAAGAGGCCGAGGAAGCGGGGAGGACCCTCGAGGAGGCCTCGAGGAGGATAGAGGAGATAACGAGGAGGCTTGGGGGGGCATAGAATGAGTGGAAGAGCCATAGAGGTCGAGGGGCTGACCAAGGTCTTCAACAGGAGCCTCGTAGCCGTCGATCACATCAGCTTCAATGTCGAGAGGGGCGAGATCTTCGGCTTCCTCGGCCCCAACGGGGCGGGCAAGACAACCACGATTAAGATGCTCTGCACCCTCCTCCTTCCGACCGAGGGGAAGGCTGAGGTCGACGGCTTCGACGTGGTCAGGCAGGCGGACGAGGTCAGGAAGAAGATAGGCGTCGTCACGGAGAAGCTTGTCGCCTACGACGCCCTAACGCCGCTCGAGAACCTCACAGTCTTCGGCAGGCTCTACGGGATGGACTCGGGGGTGCTGAAGCAGAGGAGCGAGGAGCTACTGAAGCTCGTCGAGCTCTGGGACTTCAGGAAGAGCCGCGTCGGCAACTTCTCCTCCGGGATGAGGCAGCGCCTAAACGTCGTCAGGGCCCTAATACACGATCCCGAGATAATCTTCCTGGACGAACCCACCATAGGCCTCGACCCGACGACGGCACACAACATCAGGGAGCTCGTCAAACGCCTGAACAAGGAGGGGAAGAAGACGATCCTCCTCACGACTCACTACATGGACGAGGCTGACCGCCTCTCAGACAGGATAGGGATCATCGACTACGGCAAGATCGTGGCCCTGGACACGCCCAAGAACCTGAAGGCCCCGCTCGGGCCCGAGGCTACGCTCGAGGACGCCTTCATGAAGCTCACTGGGACCAAGATCCGCGACGAGCCCGTGGCCAACAACCACAGCAGCAGATCGAGGTTCCACTTCGGGATTATGCGGAGATGAGGCACATGAAGACCTTCGATGAGATCCTGACCATAGCATACAAGGACCTGAAGGAGTTCACCAGGAACAGGATAGGGCTCTTCTTCAGCATCATCTTCCCCGTCATGCTCATAGCCATGTTCGGCTACATGTTCCCAAGCACCGCCAGCGTGGTGCATGATGTCCCCGTCGGCATCGTCAACCTGGATGAGGGCGTATACGGGGTGCAGATATCGGACGCCATCAGCGCGGCATTCTCAGGCTCAGGCGCCTTCAAGCTGGTCAACGTCTCGAACACAGAAGATGCCAGGAACATGATTTTCGACGGGACGATCAAAGGGGCGTTGATAATACCTGAGAACGTTACGATGTCCCTGGCCTCGATGAGTCAGGCGAAGATCGTGATCCTGAACGACCCAACAAACCCGACACTCTCGGCAGCCATAACCCAGGGTTTGAACGCCATCATCGAGGCCGTGTCCGAGCAGATCGCGTACTCCCTGATAGCGAGGGGGGTGCCGGGGATCGATCCGAAGTTCATCCTCCAGCCCGTCCAGACCGACATCCAGAACGTGGTCCCAGGCGGCGGGAACTACTTCGACTTCGTCGCCCCAGGCTTCATAGGCATGGGCGTGATGATGTCCGGGCTCACGGCTGTAGGTGCCGCCCTGGCACGTGAGAGGGAGATAGGAACCCTCGACGGCCTGCTGATGGCGCCGATATCCAGGGTCTCAATCATACTCGGGAAGACCCTGGCACAGACGATCCGGAACCTGATTCAGGGTGGCATAATCATAGGGCTGGCGATCCTCGTCTTCGGCGTCCACGTCCGAGGGAACCCGTTCCTCATAACACTTATCCTGATCCTTGGGACCCTCAGCTTCCTGGGGATAGGGATAGTGGCGACATCGGTAGCGAAGAACCAGGAGTCGGCCCAGTTCATCCTCGGCTTCCTCCAGTTCCCGATGATGTTCCTGTCAGGGGTGCTCTTCCCGACGGAGCAGATGCCAGTGCTGCTGCAGTATGTCGCCAAGGTCCTGCCGCTTACGTACGCCGTCGACGCGCTGAGGAAGGTGATGGTGCTAGGCGTCGGCCTCGACGGCGTCCTCTTCCAGCTCACCGTGTTGGTCGTTATCGGCGCCATCACCATCGCCATAGGCGTTCCGCTCTTCGACAGGGCGGTCAGGAAATAGCACGATGGGTAACTGGTGATCGACTTGAAGCTCTGGGATATACTGGGCATATCGGCCAACGGCGTGAAGGAACGCAAGTTCAGGTTCGCCCTCAACCTCATAGGCATACTCATCGGATGCGCCGCCGTCACCGGCCTGGTCTCCATGACGCAGGGGATGAGTAACACGATCACGGACCAGCTCGGCAGCCTGGGCGCATCGACTATAACCGTGGTACCAGGCAGCTTCACGGCAGGCCGCGGCTTCACGGGCGGAGGCTCATTCGTCACGCGTACCCTGGGCTGGATGGACCTCAACACGATAAAGAAGATACCGGACGTCGAGTTCGCGGTGCCTATCGAGTCAGGCGACTCCGGCGCATACGTCGTGAGGGGTAAGACCTACGCTAGGGCGCTGACGGGTGTGACCGACCAGTATTTCGCGATAAACAAGGCGCTTGAGATCGCCGAGGGCCGCGTGCTGCTGCGCTCGGACCTGGCCGTCGCGGTGATTGGATACGACGTGTTTCAGCCTCCGAGCGAGGATGAGCCCATCCTCAAGCTGGGTGACCGGCTCAAGGTGACGGCCAGGGTGAACGGCGTCGACAAGGAGCTGACGCTGAGGATAGTCGGGGTGCTGAAGAAGACAGGCGGGAGCTTCGGCTCAAGCGACTCCGTGGTCCTGATACCCCTGAAGACGTACGAGCAGTTCTTCGAGACGGGAGGCGCCTACAACTCTATACAGGTGACGGCCACGTCGACGGATAAGGTCGAAGAGATCGCCCAGGCGATCAAGGCGAAGGTCGACCAGGTGACGGTTGTCACCGCCGCCTCCGCGCAGTCGATGGTGAACACGATCCTCGGCACCATACAGGCCGTGCTCGGCGGAATAGCGGCCATCTCCCTCGTCGTGGCGGGGGTCGGCATAATCAACACGATGACGATAAGCGTCCTTGAGAGGACCCGGGAGATAGGGACGCTGAAGGCCCTGGGGGCGAAGAGCCGCGACGTCCTCTTCATGTTCCTGTCCGAGGCGGTGCTCACGGGGGTGGTGGGGGGCTTGAT
>CAZYUK010000056.1:0-7996 GCA_964650675.1 uncultured Candidatus Bathyarchaeia archaeon | reverse complement strand
ACTCACGAACTCGCACGCCCCAGGCGCGAATCTTACCAAGCTAGACCACGGTCCCGAAGCAGATAGTCTAACAGCCTCCCCCAAACTAAAAAGGTTACGAAAGCCCTAGGACCCGCAGGATTTCGGCGAAGCCGGCTTCACTCATCCCGGCCTTGTACCCCCTCAGAGCCGCGAGCAGCCCCTCCCGATCAGGGAGCACGATCAGTCTCCCCAGCCTGGCGCTCGTCCCCTCGTTGAGGAACAGGGACTGGACGACCGTTGTCACGTTCGCCGCCCTCCTCCCGGTGCTCGCCGACTCGAAGTCGATGATCCTGGGCACGCCCCCCGCGACTATTATGTGCCTCCTCACCCTCACGAGCTCGCCGTGGTCGAGGCCGACGCCGTCAAGCCTCCTAGCGTCGAGGAGGAGAGCACGCAGCACGGCCCTCAGCTTGTCGCCGTCGGAAGGTTCAAGCCCGTCGATCCAGTCGCCGAGGTACGGGCCCTCGACAAGCTCCATCAGGAGCAGGTCGTCGGTGCAGCCTAGGAGCTCAGGCCCAACGAGGACGCTGTTGGCCAGCCCCAGCAGCTCGGCCTCCCCCCTCAGCGAAGCCCTGTCCGCGTCCGTCCTGCGCACCTTGAGGGCGGCTCTAGCATCGCCCGCCTGCGCGGCGACGACGACGCCGACGTGCCCCTTCCCAAGTATCCTCATCGAGCCGACCAGGTGGGGGCCTCCGAGGACCAGCGCGTCCACGCCGAGGAGCCTGAGGTCCCTGAGCCTACCCCCCGCCAGGGCCTCGTCGAAGGAGGGCCAGCTCAGAAGCCTGAAAGCCGCGGAGCCGCGAAGCGACCCGACCGGGATGGTCTCACTCAAGCCACTCAGGCCTGCCCCTGAGGAACCTGCGCAGGAACCGGGGAAACTCCCCCTCAAGGCATCCGGCGACCTCGCCGTTCAGGAGGACCCTGCCGCCACCGGCGACCTTCGCGGCGAGCCGCCTGGGAACGCCAACGTCGACTCCGCCGTCAGCGACCGCCTCGCGGAGCAGCCTTACCGCGTCTCTGCATCTCCTCCTGGTCATCACCCACCACCTGGAGCCCTCGACGGCGGGGCCGCTGACCACATCGCCGGAGGCGAGATGGGCCTCCAGGAACCTCGCGCTGTCCTCTGCGAGCCACACAGGCGGGCCGAGCTGCTTCACCGTCGACGGGACCGTCGCAGACTCCACCTCTAGGAGGATGATGTGCCTCGTAGCCTCGTCGCTCCAGGAGGCCGAGCGGGTCACCGTGAAGCCAGCGTCGACCAGGTAGCGGGTGAGAGCCCTCTCCGCCTTGCGGAGCTGCCCCCAGAGGGTGTCAGGGACGTCGGGGCGGGGATCGTCGACGACGAGGAATAGGAGGTCCCTTTCGCGCCCAAGTGAGTCGAGAAGGGTCTCTCGGTCGATGGGCCCATCCACCGGGAAGAAGAAGGACTCGGACGGCCTCGCGGCGAAGGCCCTGGTAGCGGCGACGAAGGTCCAAAGGCTCGTCTCTGAGACGGCTGAGGCGACGTTCCTGCCCGCGTCGACGGGGTCCACTACGACAAGGGGCTCCCCGAAGAGCTTCCTCAGCTCGGCCTGCGGCCTGGGCTCCCCGAGCTGGATGACAGGGGCCTCGGTCCAGCCTGCGGCGTCCTCGATCAGCGCCTCGAACGAGCCATAGCGGAGGATGAGGAGCTCGCACAGGTAGCCTGAGAAGCCCTCCGTCCTCATCTCCGCGCCGTAGACGCCTATGCCTGAGAGGAACCTCTTCAGCAGCCTGACCTCGTCCACGTGCTCAGGCCTCAGGCGGGTGTCCAGGTAGCGTGTGTGGAGGGGGGTCCTGTCCGTGGCGCTGAGGAGGGGCTCGCCCTCGACGACCCTGAAGCACGGGACGAACTCGACCTCGTACCCATCCATCGCCGCCCTGACGTAGGGGTGCTCGGCGTAAGCCTCGGTCCACCCCCCGCCGATGAAAGACTTCACGGCGTCCAGGACGCGTGGCAGCATCCTCCTCCCGTAGGACCTGTCGAGGACGACGAAGATGTCCACATCCCTGTGCTCGACGATCCAAGTGTCCCTGGCCGCGGAGCCGTGGACCTCGACCTCGGCCTTCAGGCCTGCGGCCCGGAGCGCGGCTGAGAGCCCCTCCACCGTCTTCGCGGCGAATGCCCTCATCTCCCTGATCTGCTTTCTGCTCGGGCTTATCCTGGCAAGGATATCGGCCCGCATCCTTGTCCAGGCCTCTGAGGTTGTCATCGCGGTCCCCCTGCTCAGCTAACTCCTGGTGCCCCTCGTCTATTTAGATGCTCTTGGACTCGGCGAGGGTGGAGTAGATCGGCTCCCTGCCCGTCAGCACGCTCTTCTTCAGCCTCAGGTGGCTGACCTTCAACTCCCCGAACCGTTCATCGGAGAGTCCCATGATCGCCTCGGCGAGCTGCTGCCTGTTCCTGCCGCTCCTGACCCTGCAGAGGGTGAGGTGGGGCTCGAACCCCCTCCGCTCCGGCTCGAAGCCGAGCCTCTTCAGGCCGCCCTCGAGCTCCGTGAAGAGCCTGAGCATCTCGGGCAGCCTCTCCCCCTCGAGGCCCGCCCAGACGACGTTGGGCCTGCTCAGGCTCGGGAAGACGCCTACGTCGCTGACCTCGAGGCTGAACGGCTTGAACTCGATCCCCCTGACCACGTCCCCGACCCCCTCGACATCGGCCTCCGGCACGTCGCCGAGGAACCTGAGGGTAATATGCAAGTTCCCGGTCTCCACGCTCTTCAGATCGGCCCCAGTCGACCTGAGGACGGCCTGCGCCCTCTCGAAGGCGGCGAGGAGCTCGGCGTCCTCTATGTCGACAGAGACGAAGCATCTGACTCCCATGTACACCGCATCCACGTGGAAGGTGCGCTCTACCGGCTAATGATTTTAACCCATGGAGGCCGTCCTATTCTTCATGGAGCTCCTGCCCTTCGCCATGATAATGGTGTCGGCAGCCTTCCACGCCCTCTGGAACCTCCTCGCGAAGGGGAGCCGCGAAAAGGAGCCGTACATGCTCCTCGCCAACCTCTCGTCGCAGGTGACGGTGCTGCCGATCTTCCTGGTGATCCTCGGCGACTGGGGTTTCCCCATGGAGGCGCTGCCGTTCTTGTTGGTCAGCGGGGTGGCGGAGGTCGCCTACTTCATCAGCCTCAGCAGGGCATACGAGGAGGGGGATCTCTCGATAGTCTACCCCGTCGTGAGGTCATCGCCGATGTTCGTGGCCATACTCGCCTACGCCTTCCTCGGGGAGAGGCTCTCAACCTGGGGCGTGGCAGGCATACTGATCATCGTCGCCGGCGTCTACGTGCTGCACATGAGGGAGGGCGGGGGGCTCCTCGGCCCCCTCGGCTCGCTTAGGGGGGGCGCCACCATGTTCGCCCTCGCCGCCGCCCTCGGAACAACGGTCTACTCGCTGATGGACAAGCTGGGGGTGGAGGCCGTTGAGCCGATGAGGTACGCCTTCTGGCTTGAGATATTCGTCTGCCTGATGCTTGCGCCCGTCATCATCGGCAGGAAGGGCTTCAGGAGCATCGCCGGCGAGTGGCGTTTCGGCTGGTCCAGGATATGCGCCTCGGGTTTCCTCATGAGGGTGGGCTACATCATTGCCCTGTACACGATGACCCTGGCGCCTGTCAGCTACATACTCGCGCTGAGGCAGGTAAGCGTCGTCCTCGGCACCGTCCTCGGGGTCGCCGTCCTCAAGGAGAGCTACGGGAGGCAGAGGCTCCTAGGCTCTGTCATCATATTCGTCGGCGTCTACGTCCTCGGAGCGCTGGCCTGAAGCCCGAGCGAGGCTATTCTTCGAAACCTGATGACGGAAAATCATTTTATTCATAGGCCGCGTACGCTGAGGTGATGATCATTTTTGGCTCGAACCAGACGGCGGCGTGACGACCAACAGTGGATCCTGGACTGGCTCGTGAAGACGACTGGGCGCGTCCAGAACTTCGCCAACGACGAGAGGCAGCTGCCCCCTGAGGTCAAGTCGTACCGCATGATCCCGCGCGTCCTATTCAAGGAGGCGAGCCACTACGAGGCGATCGCCAGGGCGGCGGAGCAGGCGGGCCACACAGACACGGCCAGGCAGCTGTACAGGCGGGCAGGCGAGGTTTACCACGAGGCTCAGCACAGTATCTTCGAGGACGACAATGAGGAGAAGACATTCCTCCACGGGAAGCTCATGGAGTGCTACGACAAGGTCGTTGAGTACGTCGATAATCCGATCGAACTGGTTGAGATTCACTGGGAGGGGGTCACGATCCAGGGAAGGCTGCACCTCCTCAAGGATCGTCGCCGCGCGCCGGCTGTGCTCTTCCTCCCGGGCATGGACATGACCAAGGAGTCCTTCCCCAACCCACTGGCTAACCCATTCCTCAGGCGCGGGATGCATGTCCTGTCGATAGACGGCCCCGGCCAGGGGATAAGCAACCTCCGCAAGATCCGTGTCAGCGAAGACAACTACGAGAGGGCGGCGGGCGCCGCCATCGACTACCTAGTCGAGCGCCCCGAAGTCGATCCGGATAGCATCGTGATCGCCGGCATATCGTTCGGCTCTCACTGGGGGGCTCGCACCGCCGCCGAGGATAAACGCGTCAGGGCGCTGGCGGGCGCCTACGCCGTTGTCGGGCCTAAGAGGGCCATCTTCGAGGAGGCGTCGCCTAGGTTCAAGCAGATGTTCATGTACATGGCTGGGCTCAGCGATGAGGGCGAGTTCGACGCGATGGCTGAGCGGATGACGACCTCTGGCCACGCGGCGAAGATCACCTGTTCTACGTTGCTGGCGCTAGGCGAGTATGATCCCCTCTGCCATCTGAGGGACGCCGCCGACTTCTTCGAGGAGCTGAGGTGCCCGAGGGAGCTATGGGTCTTCGAGGACGAGTTCCACCGCATCGGCGGGCGCGAGGGGATAGGAGGGTTGGAGATCTACCCCTTCATCGCGGACTGGCTCCGCGACGAGCTGGACGGAAGGCACCCACGGGATCTGAACAAGATCGTGCTCGTGCCTCAGAAGAGGGGCACGGGACCCTACGAGGCGCCTATCAAGTCACTCAACCTCCCACATCGAGACGTTCCCAAGAAGGATCTCTAGTATTTTATAGTAGACGATGACAAGGTCTCAGATTCGCCTCCTCAAGCGAGCATACAATAGGAACGCGAGCATCCCCAGAATGATGACTTCTGGAGGAAAGCCGGCTATGCCCGGCGACGTGCTATTTTCAGGCTGCGACGCAGTACCTGCCTACCTCCAGTCCGGGCTAGCAAGGGAGAGGTCGAGTATCCAGGTGTCTCCGAAGTTCTCACGATTCACGAACGTTAACCCGCCGAAGAGCACGACGGCGTCTCGCGTCGGGTCGTAGGCGAAGGCTGACTGGAACCGTGCCTGGGGGTGATGAGCTACGTTGAGTCTCGTCCAGCCGTCATCACCCAGCCTGTACAGCCAGGTGTCGTCGTATTGGTCGCCGAGGCGCCTGCCTCCGAAGATTATCACGGTGTCGTCCTCGCTATCGTACGCCGTGTTCTGCCAGTACCTCTCAGAAGGGCCGCCCTGCACCTGCAAGTCGATCCATATGTCTGCGGCGGTATCACATTGCCAGATTGTTCTGATGAAGTGGTCGGTATCGCCCTCGTAATAGTGGCCCCCGAACATGAGCACAGTCCTAGTGGATGGGTCGTAGATCAACTCAGACCCATACAGGGACGGTGGATTTGCCACCGGTGCTGCCTGCGTCCAGGTGTTCGTGTTGTAATCGTAGAGCCACGTGTCGCCCATGTCGGGCAGATCATCAGTGTAGCCTCCGTAGAGCACCAGAACCCCGTTCGCCTCGTCGAGGCAGAGGCCTAAGCTGGTCCTCGCCTCGGGCGCGGTGGATGGGTGTAGCTCGGTCCAGGCCCGGGAGGCGCAGTCGTAGAGCCACGTATCTCCCAGCACACCGCCGTTGTTCCAGCCCCCGAAGAGGATGAAGCCCTCCAGCTCGGGGACATACACGATCCCGTAATCCATCCGTGGCGGCGGATGGGGCTCGACCTCCAAGAGCCTCCAAGACTCAGTCCCCCAGTCAAATATCCACGTGTCCTCGAACACCTGGGTCTGCGATCCCGTGGACATGCCGCCGAACATCATGAGCCTCTCGTTCACGGGGTCGTAGACTAATCTGCACGCAAGTCTCGGACTCGGGCTAGATGTAGCGCCCTGAACGGCAGGAATCATAACGGCGACAGACAGGGATGCCACCAGCAGCAGCCCCACCCATGAGCGTACCCTTAACATCGTTTAGTTAACCATTTACGTCTAGGAAAATTAACTCAATAAATAATCTCTCAATGCTCGATGATGCGCCATACATATTGTTCTTTAGTCCCATGTTCGCGTACATGGAGTTCCTCGACCCACTTCGCGGGATCAAGCCTCATGGCCTATCTCCCGCGCGGGCGAATCAGTTGATGTTCAGGTCCTGGAGCTTCTCCTTCTTGGGCCTCCCGTGGCCGTCCCAGCCCATCATCCCATAGTATGTCTTCAGGGCCCGCTCGAAGTCCTCCTCAGCGATCTTGGCGCCGCTCCTAGGCCCGTTCTCAAGCGGCTCGAAGAACCTACCAGGTATCCTGTCATCCTCCCAGCTCAGACCCTCCCTTAGGTTGTACTCCCTGGCCAGGTTGATCGACCTCTCCGAGGCCAGCATGAGCTCCAGGAGGCTGCTGTTCCAGCCCGTCACCGCGTTAACGACCTCGACGAGGTGGTTCACCTTGAACACCCCCGCCCCGTGAGGCTCTATCACGAACTTGCACACGCATAGGCAGTCGAGCAGGTTCCACCAGAGCTGGTTGTACCTGAAGAGCCTGACCTTCTCAGGCCCGAGGCTCAGCCTGTCGACCGGGTCGATGATTCCGAGCGGCTTCACCTTCTCGACGTTGGTCTGGAAGGCTGGGTCGTGGGCCGCCTGCATGTGGTCCGCCCCTGAGGGCGAGAGGGCGTAGGCTAAGGCGAGCCCGGTCTTGCCCCTGGGCTCATGCATGGGGAGCTCCTTCCCCTTCACGTGCATCGCGTACCTCTCGGAGCCCCGCCCGATCCGCTCAGCGGCCCTCATGACCCCCTCGGCGAGAAGGTCCCCGAAGCCCTCCCTCCTGCAGATCATCTCGACCAGCTTCACCATGGCTCCGGCGTCGCCGAATCTAGCCTCCAGCCCGACCTGTCCCTTCTCGAGTATGCCTCTCTCATAGCACTCCATCGCGAAGGCGACGGCCACGCCGGCGCTTATCGTGTCGATCCCGTAGGCGTTGCACATCTGATTGGCGTACGATATCGCACTCAGGTCGCTGACCTCGCACAGGGAGCCGAAAGAGCCGAGTGTCTCGTACTCGGGGCCGCCGTAGAGGGGATCAGTTTCGTATGGGGGCTTGCCCCTGACGACGCGCTTGCACCTGATGCTGCATGCGTAGCAGCCCTCTCGGTCCACGAGTATCGTGTCCTCCATCCTCTCCCCCGAGATGTCCTCGGCGTGCTCGAACGACCCCTTGGCGAAGTTCCTCGTCGGGAGGATTCCGTCGTTCTTCGTCGCCATGAGCCCGTCCGACGTGCCGAGCCTGTGACGTGCCAGCGCCCCGGCATGCTTCTGCCAGTTCTCGGCGTGCCACCTCCCGATCTCCCTGACCTTCTCTGGGTCGGCGAACTCCATCCTCCTGTGCCCGCGGACGACTACGCCCTTCAGGTTCTTCGAGCCCATGACCGCGCCGAGCCCGCTCCGTCCGTTGGCGTACTTGAGCTCGTTCAGGATGCACGCGTACCTGACGAGCCTCTCGCCCCCGGGCCCTATGAGGGCGACCCTGACCAGCTTGTCCCCGAGCTCGTCCCTGATCATCCTCTGAGCCTCGCGGGTCTGCTGCCCCCAGAGGCGCGTGGCGTCGCGAAGCTCGGCCTCCCCGTCGTTTACCCAGAGGTAGACGGGCTCAGGCGACTTCCCCCTGACGACGACGGCGTCGTACC
>CAZYUK010000055.1:0-8094 GCA_964650675.1 uncultured Candidatus Bathyarchaeia archaeon | reverse complement strand
GCCCTGGGCCCGCTGGGCGTCAACATAATGGCGATAGTCAACAGGATCAACGAGGAGACGAAGGAGTACAACGGCACGCCGGTCCCCGTCGACGTGACGGTGGACACCGACAGCAAGGAGTTCACCGTGAAGGTCGGGGTGCTCTCAACCTTCGCCCTCATAACACAGGCGATCAACATCAAGAAGGGCTCCGGGACCCCGAAAACAGCCCCTGTAGGCGACATGAGCTTCGACCAGCTCCTCGCCGTCGCGAAGAGGAAGAAGGAGGGGCTATCAGCAGCGTCACTGAAGGCGGCGGCGAGGGAGGTCCTCGGCACCTGCCAGAGCATGGGGGTCACCGTGGACGGCAAGCCGGCAAAGGAGGTCCAGACGGCCATAGCCCAGGGCGCGTTCGACGCCAAGTTCGCGGGGGCCGCATAAACTTTTATATTGTATTCATGGTGAGAACTAGGAGGCTCGGGGATGTCCGTACCAAGGCAGCAGATAATGTCGGCGATAACGGAGGCCAGGGGCAAGTCACCTAAACGGAGCTTCGACCAGACATTCGAGCTCGCTATCAATCTCCGCGAGCTCGACATGAAGAGGCCGGAGAACAGGGTGAACCTCAGGGTTCAGCTGCCAAACGGCATCGGCGGCCAGAAGGTCCTAGTCTTCGCCTCTGGCGACCTCGCGCTGAGGGCGAGGAGGTCGGGGGCGGACGAGGTCATAGAGCCCGCGGAGCTTAATGAGCTCGCGAAGGACAAGAAGGCGGCGAAGAAGAGGCTCAAGGACTACGACATATTCATCTCAGAGGCGCCTCTGATGCCCACAGTGGGCCGGGTGGCGGGCCCTATCCTGGGCCCCCGTGGGAAGATGCCCACCCCGGTGCCGCCCCAGGCGCCTGTCGACAACGTGATCGAGCGTGAGAGGCGCGCAGTTGTCCTGAGGAGCAGGGATAAGCCCTTCGTCCACTGCAAGGTGGGGAAGGAGGGGATGACGGACGAGCAGGTAGCCCAGAACATAGAGGCCATCATGACGAACCTCACAGGCTCGACGAAGCGCGGCCTCGGAAACATCAGGTCCGTCTACCTGAAGATGAGCATGGGCGAGTCGGTGAAGCTGTTCTGAGGTGAGAACGATGTCACAGGTATCGGAGCAGAAGCTTGGGGTCGTCGCCTCGACGGTTGACCTGCTGAAGAGGTACGAGGTGATCGCCGCCGCGGACCTCAACAAGGTGACGAGCCGGATGCTCCAGGACACCAGGAAGGGCCTCCGCGGCCAGCTCGAGGTCAGGTGCGTCAAGAACACGCTCATGCGCATCTCGATGGAGAAGGCGGAGAAGGCGGCCACGGTGGAGTTCATGAAGACCGTCGCGGGCCCGAACGTATTCCTGTTCACAAACGGGAACCCCTTCAAGTTGGCGATGACGCTCGAGAAGAACAAGGTCAAGGTCTTCGCCAAGGCCGGCGACAAGGCCCTCACGGACCTCACAATATCAGCCGGAAACTCAGGCCTCTCACCTGGCCCCCTCATCGGCAAGTTCGGCGCACTCGGCGTCAAAACGAGGATAGAGTCAGGGAACATCTGGGTTGTGCAGGACACAATTGTGGCTAGGAAGGGCGACGTGATATCGGCCGACCTGGCAGACCTCCTCATGAGGCTCGGAGTCAGGGCAGCCGAGATGGGGTTCAGCATAAAGGCGGCATACGAGCACGGGGTCGTCATACAGGGGGGCGACCTGCTCCTGGACATACCCGCATACAGGGACAGACTAGCCCAAGCATACGGCACGGCATTCCAGGTCGCTCTGAAGGCGGCGTATGTCACCCCGATGACCGCCCCGACGCTGCTCTCCATGGCGGCTCAGAACGCCACCAGGGTCGCGGTCGAGGCCGGCTACGTCACGAAGGAGACGGCTTCTGAGCTCATCGCGAGGGCCGACGCGCAGGCGAGGAGCCTTAAGGCGAGGGTCGAAGCCGCGAAGCCAGCCCAGTAGACTAACCGTCACCCTATCTCAGGAACTCTACATCATTCTAGGGACTAAGCATCCCGTCACGTTGTCTCCTATTGGGCGACGTCGACCGGCTTTGAGCCGAGGATTTCCTCGATCTCGGCGACTGAGATGTTCATGACGGAGTTGGGGTCGCCTGCCGCGGTCCAGACCTTCTCGAAGCGCCGCAGTGAGGGGTCGAGGAACACCCTAACGGCCTCGCCGTGGGGGAATGGTGGGACTCCGCCGATGACGTAGCCCGTCCGCTCCTTAACCCAGTCCGCGTCCGCCTTGGAGACAACACCGCCGAAGGCATCTGATAGCTTAGCCTGGTCGACGCGCCTGTCTCCGCTGATGACAACCACCAACGCCGTATCGCCTCCCCTGAAGACGATCGACTTCGCTATCTCGGCGACGGTGCAGCCGAGGGCGTCCGCTGCCATCTTGCTCGTCTTCGTCGAGTCGTCGAGCGTGACGACCCTCGTCTCGATGCCCCTCTCGGCGAGGAAGTCGGTCACCCTCGTCTTCCCCTTGGCCATGCCTGTAGAACCTCATCCTTGTCCTTAAAAGTTGAACGTCGGCTAGGCGCCCGCCCACAACCTGAGGAGATCCTTGAGTTGCTCCTTCGTCGGGCCTCCCCTGGTCTCCTTCCTCGTCGCCTTAAACGAGCCTGCGGCGTTTCCTTGCCTCAGCGCCTCGATGTCGTCGAGCCCGCCGACCTTGGCGGAGGCGAATGCCCCTATGAAGGCGTCGCCGCAGCCGACTGTGTTAATGACTTCTAGGCCGAGCTTGGCGAGGGGGACCGCGTCAATGTGGATGGTTGCACCCACGCTGTCCTGGGTCAATGTGCATCCCTCTGCGCCGTGCTTTATGATGCATTTGATCCCTCTGATCCTGTCAGCGAGGATGGCGCTGACCCTTTGGGGGTCGCTTATGCCGAGGAGGTTCTCGAACTCGAGGCTGTTAAGGATGAAGTAGTCTACGTTCCTCAGCGTCGGCATCAGGGCGTCGAGGCCCAGCTCAGCGTAGACGCCGGGGTCCCAGATCACCGTTACGCCGTGCCCCCTGCACAGCTCGGCGAGGCACCTCCCCGTCTCGATCGGTGGATCCATTATTACGGCGATCTTCGCTGAACTTATCAGGCTCAGCCTCTCCGGGTCGCTGAGGCAGTCCCCAGTCAGCTTGAGGTTGGCGCCGAAGAAGGTGTGGATCTCGTTCTCTCCATCCGACGAGATGCTTATGTACGCCTGACCGGATTCTCCCTGTATGTAGAGTAGCCCTGAGTCGTCGACTCCCTCATCCCAGAGGATGGCGCGCTGCTTGTCTGCGATCTCGTCCTTGCCTAGGGCGCCTATGAAGGCTACGCGCTTGGGGCCGAGTAGGCGGGCGGCGGCGACGGCGACGTTCGCAGCGGTTCCCCCCGAGACGCGCTGAATCTCCTTCACCGTTACCTCCTCGCCTGCCCTGGGCAGCCTCTCCACGAAGAGGTTGATGTCCCAGTTAATGGCGCCGCAGCAGACGAGGTCGGCCAAGGTCAGCCCTCACCGAGGACTCTTATTGTGACGAAGTCGAGGAACCTTGGGGCGTCGACGGAGACGATGACCTCGACGTTCGCCTCAGCCTGTGTCCTGTGGTAGGGGCGCCTGTCTATCACAGTCATCCCCTGTGTAAGCTCGCCTCTTGTCTCGACATCAACCCTGTGCCTCTCCGTCTTGAACATCGTCGGGTCGGCGGCGCAGCTCATCGCCATGGGGTCGTGTAGGCTGAAGCCGTTGAACCTCTTCACCATGCTTCCGCAGAGGTCACCGATGAGCTTCGCCCTCCTTGTCCTCCTCTTTACCATCTCCTCGAACCTTGCCTTCGGTAGCCTATATTCTGGGTGCGTGGTGACGTCGAGGCCGGCAGCGACGATGGGAACGCCGGAGTTGAAGACTATTCTGGCGGCCTCAGGATCGTGCCAGACGTTGAACTCCGCGACGGCGTTGACGTTCCCCACCCCGTAGGGCGTCAGGTTGAAGGCGCCCCCCATCATCACGAGGCCCCCTATCCTCTTCGGCAGCCTTGGGTCGGCGAGGATCGCCGATGCGATGTTGGTTAACGGGCCTATCGGGACGATGGTCAGCTCCTTCCCGAGTTCGTCCGCCTTCTTTAGGATGAGCTCAACGGCCCCCCGTGGATCGGATTTTAGTCTGGGTTCGGGGAGGACGGCGTCTCCTAGGCCGGTCTTGCCGTGGATGTCCTCGGCGTCGCTCGTCTTCCTCAGGAGGGGCTGCTCTGCTCCCCTGGCGACTGGGACGTCCTTGACCCCGAGGAACTCTAGGAGCTTGAGCGCGTTCCCGTGGACCTTATCCTGGTTGGCGTTCCCGGGGACCGTCGTGACCGCCTCAACTCTGAGCTCCGGGGAGCTGAATGCGAGCATTATGGCGAGGGCGTCATCGACTCCTGGGTCCGTGTCGATGATGATGTGCCTCATTTCCACAACACCTGACCACGGAGAGATGATTATGTGGGCAGGGTAAAAGAGCTTTAGGCTAAAGAATCTTCTCAATCTTTATTCGTGCTAACCTGGGGGCTTGACAGGCGATATCCTTATAAAATTGTAAGCTTATATAAGCTTACAGAGGTATAGATGAGCTTTCAGTTCGGTTATCTGACGCCGAAGCAGAGAAGTTTCTGGCGGCTACGTTTTGATGGCCTAAGCCAGGCAAATATTTCAAATAGGATGGGTGTCACTCGCCAGACCGTTAACAAGGCCTTCAGCGTCATCGACTCGAAGGTCGCCAAGGCATTGCTTGAGGCAGCCCAGATAAACAAGGTCGAGATAGGCAAGCTGGACATGGAGAAGGGTTTCCTGCTTGGCCATTCCAAGGTTTTTGGTCTGGATACCCTTGTAACCTTCTCTGACGAGAACGGCATCCAGATCTGGTACAGGGGGGATGGACGCTGTTCAGAGTGCGAAGCGGTTGAAAGCTGCAGGGAGAAGCTGTTGATAGAGGCGAAGGTGAGAGGCGTCGATCCTCAAGAGTACTCAGATGTCATTATTCCTACCAAACTTGCCGACCTACTCTTCGAGAAGGTAATAGAGTGATGAGGATGGATCAGTTAAAGCGGTTGATAGACTGGTGTCGAATTCCAGACATGATTCGTGCGAGCGTACACGAAGTTAAAGGTCCTAAGCTTTGGTGGAAGCCTCTGTGGATAGGTGTCATACTGTCAACTGTAGCGTTGGGGGCGGCTAGTTTCTTCCTCGTGCATGCTCCCTTAGAGAGAGTTGTATACGGAGTTGCTCTAGGCCTTGTTTGCATAGGTATCGCATACTATATTCGCATACGACCGTCAAGGAGAGTGAACAGAGTCGTATACATATTCGTCGGGATCACGCCCATCGGATTCGTTCTAATGATAGTTCTTGCAGTAAGCGGGATCGGGAGCTGGTTAACCTATCATTTGGGGGTTTGGCCTTCCATTATCATAAGTTTCACTGTGCCCTACATCATAGGAGCCTTCATAGGTGACTGGATAGGCAGAAGGAGGAACTACCGTCTTCCGTTAAGTCCTTAATAATAATGAAATACTCTCCGGCTTAAGCGAGTATGATGGGCTCAAATCCTCTCTCCTCCTCGTAGATTGCTTACCGTTATTAATCCTTCAACCCATACTCACTAGTGTATGAAGCTCAAAGATATCTACGCCGCACACAAGAGGATAGGCGGCTGGATACGCAGGACCCCCTTCGAGCACTCGCCCATCCTGAGCGGGCTTTTCGGCTGTGATGTCTGGCTGAAGCTGGAGAACAGGCAGCTCACGGGATCATTCAAGATCAGGGGCGCGGCGAACAAGATGATGCTCCTAAGGCCCGAGGAGAGGGGGCGGGGCGTGGTCGCCGCCTCGTCCGGGAACCACGCCCAGGGCGTCGCCTACGCCGCCAGGGAGCTCGGCGTCAGGGCCGTCATCGTGGTCCCAGAGAACACGCCGGGGGTGAAGAGGGATGCCATCAGGGCGCTCGGGGCAGAGCTCATCGTGCATGGTTCTGAGTACATGGAGGCCGAGCGCCTTGCCCAGGGCATGAGCAGGGAGAGGGGGATGCCCTTCCTCAGCCCCTACAACGACCTTGACCTAATCGCCGGCCAGGGCACCGTCGGCCTTGAGATGCTCGAAGATAACCCGGACATCGACGTGGTCCTCGTGCCGGTGAGTGGAGGCGGGCTGATCTCGGGCGTAGCCACCGCATGGAAGGCTGTGCCAGGGACAAGTGTCGTGGGGGTCCAGACGGAGGCATCCCCGGTAATGTACGAGAGCATAAAGGTCGGGAGGATCGTTGACATCCCCATGTTCGACACCGTGGCGGAGGGCCTCCACGGGGGCATAGAGCAGGGCAGCGTCACCTTCCCACTCTGCCAGCGCCTCGTCGACGACTGGATCGTTGTCAAGGAAGAAACCATCTTGGAGGCCATGAGGCTCTTGCTGTTCAGCCAGCACGAGGTGGTCGAAGGCTCCGGAGCCGTGGGCGTGGCCGCCCTCCTCGAGCAGGCGGAGAGGTTCAAGGGGAAACGTGTGGGCGTCGTCATCAGCGGGGGCAACGTCGAAAGCTCCATCCTGAGTGACCTGGCGACCCACGCCTGACCATCCACGAAAAAAGGCTCAGCAATCTCAATACATTTATTAGCCAGCCATCCAGCGCGTAGAAACGGTGAAACAGAGACGCCTGTCTGCGAGATATGCGGCATGGAAGTCCAGGACGTCAACGTCTGCAAGGAGTGCGAGTCAAAATTCTGCAGCGAGTGCGGCGACGTGAAGCGGAAGCTCTGCTACGACTGCCTCGGATGGGAGGAAAACGAGATAGACGAGGACATCGAGGACGAGGAATGGGAGGGCAACGACTTAAATTGAACTCAACGTTCCTCCGAGCCTTTTAATGAGTTCCGCAAGCAACTTGGGCCCGATTGATGCAACAGTTTTAACCTCATCCAGCTGAATAGGTACCTTAACGAATGACATCAGAGTACGGCGTGCCCAGACGACATCGGGTTCAGAGGCTTGCCCTCCCCATCCTACTCGTCCTAATATCGTCGACGGTATACCAAATCGGCGCAGCCAGCTCGATCACCTACAAAGTCTACGTGATTGACGACGCCTCGGGCGAACCTGTCCAGGGCGCCGACGTCCGCGTCATAAGACGCGCGACGAGGGTGCGCGATCTGTACTGGGAGACCCTCGCACTCTGCGAGACCGACGAGAACGGTTCCTGCAGCTTCACCGTCCAGGACGGCGCCTACTACATCCTCGCCATACTCAGCGACGACCCGGCGACACCAGGCTGGGACTACATCCCCCTATTCTTCAACTTCTTCGCGGGCTCTCAGGGGGAGACGAGCCTGAGCCTCGGGCTTCAGCCCGCCGCCACCATAAGGGTGAAGGGTGATACGCCGTTCTTCGAGTCGGTCGAGATCCCTGAAATCACGTACACCGTGGTCGACCCGGCGACATCAGAGGCGCTGAGGGTCTACGACCAGGTTCTCCAGTACGGCGGTGCAAAGACAACCCTGAATGCCTACGTGGGGCTGCCCATCGACCGGGTCATCGTCCCGGCCGGCATCCCCGTCGGCGTCCTCGCCGAGTCGAGCCTCAGGGTGGGTAGCTCGACGCTGAGCCGCAAGTTCGTCTTGGACCCCCTGAGAGGCTTCAACCTTTCGAAGGGGCAGCTGCTCGAGGTCAATCTGCTCGAATATGCGCTCCCATCGACCTTATCGGCCATAAAAGAGTCCATCGCCCAGATGGGCAGCCTCATCAACGAGAAAGAGGCGGGCGGATTCTACCTCGCCGTCGAACGGCAGAGACTCGCCGTCGCAGAATCCAGCGTCTCGGAAGGCGAGACACTCACGGGTGAGGGGCTATACGAGGCGGCATACACCCGCCTCAGGGCCGCCTACGTCGAACTTGAGAACCTGAAAAGCTGGATAGTAGGCATGTCTCAGGAAGCCTCCCAGTCCATGCTGCTTCTGACGGGCTTCGCCGCCTCATCTGCCTGCATCCTAGCCCTCATCCTCTGGGAAGATAACCGTAGGAAGGCCCTAGGGACACTCGTACTGTTCACACCCCTCGCAGGCTTACTATATTTCCTGCAC
>CAZYUK010000054.1:0-8187 GCA_964650675.1 uncultured Candidatus Bathyarchaeia archaeon | reverse complement strand
CCAAGGTGGGGAGAGACCTGTCAGAGGCGATATTCGCGCAGCCGAACCAGGCCCCGACGGTGTCCGAGGTGGAGGGGCTCGGGGTCGAGGTGAGGATGGGGCCTGCGCCGGACTCCGTTGAGAACGAGGCCCTCGCGAACATAATGAGGGCGTACGTGGAGGCCACGGACCTGGTCAAGGCGCTTAAAGATGGTGGGGTCGACGTCCTAGTCAACCTGATCTCAGGCGGCTCTGATAAGGCGTCCAGGATATACGCCAACGCCTGCCTCGAGGCCGGCTGCGCCTTCCTAAACGCGACGCCTACAGGGATCGCGAGCGACACGGCATGGGACTCCAAGTTCAGGGGGGCGGGGCTGCCCCTGGCCGGCGACGATCTCCTCGATCAGGTCGGCGCCACCGTCGTCCACATGGGGCTCCTGGAGTTCCTGAACGGCAGGGGCGTCAGGATAGACGAGAGCTACCAGCTGGATGTGGGGGGAGGCACCGAGTCGATAAACACGCTGGAGAAGACCCGTGAGACGAAGAGGAGCATAAAGACCACCGCCGTCACCGGCTCTGTGCCTTACGAGTTCCCCCTGGTGTCAGGCTCCACCGACTTCGTCGACTTCCTCGGCAACGGCAGGGACAGCTTCTTCTGGCTCAAGGGGCGGTACTTCGGGGGCGCACCGTTCACCATGGACGCTAAGCTGAGCACCCTGGACGCCCCAAACGGCGGCTCCGTCCTCATCGACGCGATAAGGGCCCTCAAGATCGCCAGGGACAGGAAGGTCTCCGGCACGGTGCCGGCCATCTGCGGCTACGCCTTCAAGAGGTCGGCAAAGAGAGCTGGCCTCACGGAGGCCTACAGGCTCTTCAGGGAGTTCACGGGCTGAGTGGTCAGGATGAACCTGATCTTTTTCGTCGGCACAGCGGGCTCAGGGAAGACCAACCTCACGGCCAGCTTCTCAACATGGCTGGAGGGGCAGCGCGAGGACGTCATGGTCGTTAACCTCGACCCCGGGGCAACCTCTCTGCCATACGCGGCGAATGTCGACATCAGGGAGTATGTCAAGGTCGAGGAGCTGATGGAGGAGTACAGCCTCGGCCCAAACGGGGGGCTGATGCTGGCGTGCGACATGATCCTCGGCGTCGTCGAGAACCTGACACAGGACATCGAGGACTTCACCCCCGACATCTGCCTCGTCGACACGCCGGGGCAGATGGAGCTGTTCGCCTTCCGCAACACCGGAGCCGAGATAGCGGAGAGGCTCACGGACGCGCAGAAGGGGGTCTGCTACCTATTCGACGCCGCCTTCTGCAGGGACCCCCTCAACTACATCATGAATATGTTCCTCGCCAGCGCCGTGAACACGAGGTTCCAGCTGCCCCAGTTCCAGGTGCTCTCCAAGATCGACCTGCTGAAGGAGGCCGAGCTCGAGGAGATCGTCGGCTGGAGCGAGGACCAGTACAGGCTCGAGGAGGCGATGGACCTGAGGCTCTCAAGCATGAACAGGACGCTGAGCCAGGACATGATGGAGGTCATAGAGCGGCTGGGGGTCGAGTTCAGCCCGATCCCGACCTCGGCGAAGACAAACGACGGCTTCAACACCCTCTACGGCGAGCTTCAGAGGGTCTTCACCGGCGGGGAGAAGTTCACGCCGTGAGCCCCTCCTGAGAAGATTCCTCAAAATTCTTAATATCTCATCAGCCTCCCCTTCATCTCAGGGATTGCCATGACTCTGTATCTCACTCAGGATGAGGTCAAGCAGGTCCTCGACATGAGGAGCGCCCTCACTGCGGTAGAGAACGCCTTCAGGGAGATGGGGAACAAGGCTATAGAGATGCCGCCACGCGTCTACCTGCACTTCCCGAAGGGGGTACTCATCGCGATGCCGGCATACATGCCTAACATGAACGCAGCCGGCACCAAGCTCGTCACAGTCCACCCGAACAACAGGAAGGAATACAACCTACCAGCCGTGCAGGCGAAGATAGTCATAAACAGCATCGAGAACGGGTCGCCCCTCGCCATAATGGATGGGACATACATCACCGCCCTCCGCACAGGCGCCGCCGGGGCGGTCGGAATCAAGTACCTGAGCCGCGAGGACTCCAAGGAGGTCGGGATATGCGGCCTAGGCGTCCAGGGCAGGAGCCAGATCATGGGCCTGATGGAGGTCCGCCCGGGCGTCAAGAAGGTTAAGGTCTACGACATCCTCCCGGAGGCGAGAACCGCATTCGTCGAGGAGATGAAGGCCACATACAAGAAGGTCGAGTTCTCGGCAGTCGACTCCGCCGAGGAGGCCGCCAGGGGCAGCGACATCGTCATAACATGCACGCCGAGCCCCACGCCCTTCATGAAGGGCGAGTGGCTGAAGAAGGGCGCCCACGTCTCCGCGATAGGGGCGGACACGGCCGCCAAGCGGGAGCTGGAGACAAGCGTCTTGAAGAGGGCAGACAAGCGCGTCGTCGACTACATGCCCCAGGCCTTCGTCGTCGGCGACTTCGCCAAGCCGAAGGAGGAGGGGGTGATCTCCGAGAAGGATATCTACGCCGAGATGGGCGAGATCGTCTGCGGCGCCAAGAAGGGGCGCACGAGCCCTGACGAGGTGACCCTTTTCAAGGCGACAGGCCTAGCCATACAGGACGTCGGCACCGCCGCCAAGGTCTACGAGCTTGCGAAGAAGAAGGGGATAGGCAGGGACCTGCCCTCCTAATTTTTTTAGGACAGAAGCGTGATCGACACATCTTTTCTAGCCGTCTCCCTTCAAAAAACCACAGGCGCAGTTTGTACCGGTCTCAACCTATTTAACCTCGGTTTCAGTATAACAACCAGGGTTTCTGAGAATGACGAAGACCATAGAGGAACTCGCGTCGACCTCGATCTCCGACTACGTGTTGAGGCGCGTGAGCATCTTCGATCCCGGTGAAACCGCCTCGAGGGTCCTCGGCGAACTGAAGGAGACGGGTCGCTACGAGGCGCTCGTGTCATCTGGGGCGAAGGTCGGCCTCGTGACCATCAGGGGTCTCCTCGACGTCGACCAGCCGGCGCGGACGAAAATAGAGAGGCTCTGGAAGACGCTGGTGCCCGTTGAGTCCGATTGTACCTTCAGGGGCGTCGCCGAGGCGCTGATAAGGGACAACATGAGGGCCTTCCCCGTCGTCGAGGAGGGGAAGCCGGTGGGCATCATCTCTCAGGTCGAGATCGTCGAAGCCATGGTCGACGTCCCCGAGCTCAAGGCGTATCCGGCGAAGGACTACATGAGGAGCCCGGTGGCGACCCTCAACTCCGCAGAGAAGGTGACCCAGGCGAGGCGGATGATGCTTGAGAGGGGGATAAGCCACGTGCCCGTGGTCGACTCCGGGAGGCTCATAGGCGTCGTCACGGCCATGGACATAGTCCACACATTCATCACGCCACCATCGAGGATGACGACAGGCGACACGACCGGTGAGAAGGTGACACGTTTCTCCGGGCAGGTGAACGGGGTCATGAATGACAACCCCCTCGTGGTAGGCCAGAACGCATCGATCCTCGACGTCGTCAGGGGGATGCGTGACAGGGAGAAGAGCGCCTGCATCATGGTCGAGGAGAATGGGGCTGTGCTCGGCATCTTGACCCCCCGAGAGGCACTGGTCATCCTCAAAGGGGCTGAGCCTGAGGGGCTCCCCGTCTCCATCCTCGGCCTCGAGAGGGAGAGCTTCTTCGAGAGGGGCGTCGCCGAGGAGAAGGTGAGGAGGGTCGTGGCCAGGAACATGAGGATCCACCCCGACATCAACCAGGTCTCCATAAGGATCAGGAGGCAGCAGAACAGTGGGGAGCGCGCTAGGTATCAGATAGCGGCGAGGGTACTCAGCCCGACGGAGCAGTTCAACGCCTCGACCGAGGGGTGGGACCTCCTCGCCTCCTTCGACGACCTCCTCGAGGCGCTGGACGCCACGCTGAAGCGTGCGAAGAGGGAGCAGCCCAAGACGACGAGGCGTGGGCGCGGCCGGGTTCAGCCCGGATAGCTTATCCGTTCAGCATCCCAAATTCCTCCGGTGGACGCTGTGGCCAAGCTCACCGTCATAGTCACCGAGCCCATAAACGAGGCCGGCATCAGCCTCCTCGGAAGGCGGAACGTTAACATCATCCAGATGCCCCCCGGATCGAACGAGGGCGACCTCCTCAAGATAGTGTCAAAGGCCGACGGCCTCATCACGCGCGGCAGCATACTGGTGACCAAGGAGATGATGGCCACCAGCCCCCAGCTCAAGGCCATAGGCGTACACGGAATGGGCTACGACCACGTCGACATAGACGCGGCGAAGGAGCTCGGCAAGGTGGTCTTCAACACGCCAGACGCCCTCACAGTCTCAGTCGCCGAGATGACCTTGGCCCTGATCCTCTCCCTGACGAGGAGGATAGTCGCCGCAGACAAGGCTGTGCGCGCCGGCGACTGGAACAGGAAGTACGGCGACCTCATCGGCGTGGACCTCGCCGGAAGAACTGTTGGCTTGATAGGCCTAGGCAGGATCGGGGCCGCGGTCGCCCGAAGGCTGAAGGCGTTCGACGTCAGAATCATATACTACTCGAGGACGAGGCGCAGGGAGCTCGAATCGTTCATAGGCGTCGAGTGGGCAGAACTCG
This sequence comes from uncultured Candidatus Bathyarchaeia archaeon, assembly GCA_964650675.1. Lineage (GTDB taxonomy): Archaea > Thermoproteota > Bathyarchaeia > TCS64 > TCS64 > UBA8941. The sequence goes on along the minus strand of CAZYUK010000054.1, from coordinate 3,578 downwards.
ACGACCTCCTCGCCAGAAGCGACGTGATCAGCCTCCACATCCCGGGCACGCCGGAGACCCACCACATGATAGGCCCGAGGGAGTTCGGCCTCATGAAGCATGGGGTCCTCATAGTCAACATGGCCCGCGGGAGGGTGATAGACCAGGAGGCGCTGCTGGACGCCCTGATGACCGACAGGGTCGCGGGTGCGGCCCTCGACGTGTTCGAGGTCGAGCCCCTCGACCCGGCTCACCCGCTGACGGCGATGGACAACGTCATCCTGACCCCCCACCTCGGGGCGAGCAGCCTAGAGGGCATGCAGAGGATGGCGACTCAGGTGGCCCAGGGCGTACTGGACGTCCTCGACGGCAAGGAGCCTCAGAACAGGGTAGCCTGAAAAAAATTCCCCAAACCCAAACGCGCGCAAGGGATAATTAGGAAAATTATGCTGCTTCTTTACATCTCTTAAAAACTTATTAATTAGAAAAAAAAAAGTATGCTCGTGAATAGTTCATCGATTCTTTCCATAAATATCCATCACCAAAAAAAAAAATTAAAAATATTCTATTGCAAACACTCCTTCTCCTAATAGTGTTGCTTGTTCTCGCTGACCCAATTCCAAACTTGGGTCATGCAAAGATCGGAAATGAAGTCAAAGGAATGATACCAAAATCCAACAATTTGACTACTTTCAGTTCTTTGCCACTTGACTTTAAGCCGGGAGCAATAGCTGTTGATGATTTTCGTAACTTAGTTTACGTGCTTAATGATAATGGTGCGTATCTAGTTATTATCGATGGGAGCAAACAAGTTATCAAGAAGTGCATTAATCTCGGAGAGAGTGGGTATGGATATGGCAACATTGTAGTGGACTCCTTAGAGGGAAGGATATATGTTATAAAAGATCATACCCTCATATTGATTGATAGCATTTCTGAATCAATAATTGGCAAAATTCAACTAACACACGGTTTTCAAGTACCGCAACTCATAGATTTTAACTCGATTACTAATCGTCTATATTTATCGTGTTTTTTCAATTCCTCAACACGCGGAATATCGGTAATTGATACCAAGAATATGTCAGAAATTACAACAATCCCTTTAGGCATTACTCCTTGGAAAATAGATCGTTCCCCACAGGACATCACCATTAACATCAAGACCAATCAAATCTATCTTCCAATTTGGGAGGATTCAACGGTATCAGTAATAGACGGAAACACCAATACTATTGTGGCAACAGTCCCAGTTGGCGGAGAGCCTGATAGAGTCGTCGTGAACTCTATTACAAATAGAATATATATTATGTGTCATGGGAGTGCGCAGATTCGAAATAGCACATTATTTGTCCTAGATGGTAATACAAATAAAGTTATCAAAGAGTTACCGATAATCTCAACGAACCCATTCTCTGACGAATCTTACGAGATAACGATTGACGAAACTTTGGGTAGATTATATCTTATAGCAGGTGGTAAAATCGTTCAAATTATTGAGGAATCAAGTTTCTCCGTTCTCGGACTTGTAGCCTATGGATTTGGAGATCCAGCCCCAGGAGACATAGCAATAAATCCAGTTAGTGGACGCTTATATATTACTGACGAAGAAGCAAATAACTTGAGCATAATAGATATAGAAAAAAACACATTATTAGGTACAATCTCTTTTAAAGCAAATACTAGCGGTCATATAGAATGCGATTCTTACCGTGTTACATCTATTCCACTTTACACAGGAGGCATAGGAAAAGGTCGAGATCATTATCAAGATATTTCCGCATTGGGGATAAACTGGGAAACTGATAAAGTGTATATCGCAGATAGTGTTACCAATACAGTTACAATTGTAAATTGTAGCTCGCAGACGATTTCAGGTGTTCTAGAAGTTGGACGAAATCCCTCATGCCTGGCCGTCGATGTTGACCGTAATCGCGTGTATGTTGCGGCAGAATCAGGAATATATGTTATAGATGGACAGGACGATTCTATCATAACTATTATCAATGCGAGCTATGGTGCACCATTCGATATGGGTTTTAACCCTTCGAATGGGTTGATCTATGTTACATCGAATCGACCTAGAGATGGTTCAATTTGGGTCTTTGACATTGTAACTAATACTGTTGTTGAGGTTGTACCATGCATGGCTTTTTGGGAAAATAGTATAGAGGTTAACCCAATTAATAATAAAGTTTATGTTGAAACGGTGTTATCAAGTGTGCATAACCTAGTAGTCGAATCAATTGAAGCTGTCTATGGTGTTTTACCTGGCTATGAGATTACTTATAGCTTAGGAGAAGAGACTTCCGGTTTTCTAGTCCCTACAATTGCTGTTTATAATGGCTCAGGTAGAACATTGTCGTTAGAGGAAATTCTCCCTGCTATGTCGCCTCATTTGAACCAACGGATCCTGATGGCTATTGATCCGAAAGCGAATAAATTATATGAGAACGCTGAAATCTGGCGAGTAGAGAATAATATGACGACAATCAGTTCCAATGAAATACTCACAATAAATGGAGAAACCAACGCTATTGAAGGAAGCTTGTTCCTGAAAGAAATAAATGGCTATAGAGATATAGTTGTAGATCATGATAATTCAGACATCTACGCGCTTTCAGGGGATGCCTTAATCAAAATTAATGGGAGAACCGGACAAGCAATTGAAAAATATTTAATCCCATCTACAAGCGGAAAGATCGGAATAAATCAAGCTACTAAAACCGCGTATGTTTTTGATGTCAGTTTGGGGATGCTTTCAATAATAGAGCCGCAGAAAAAAACACCTCCAATCGCTTACTTTTATATGATTCCAGAGAAGCCAGAGACGGGGCAGGAGATAGTATTTAACGCATCTCCTTCGTTCGATCCTGACGGAGATAAAATAACATACTATCACTGGGATTTTGGTGATAACCAAACAATCATAGGCGAAAATGTACTTCACGTTTACCTTAAAAATGGAGATTATACTATTCATTTAAATATTAAAGATGAAGAGGATAGGATTGGACAAGAGACCTTTTTAATACATGTTACCGATAAAAATCGCCCGCCAGCCATTTTAAATATCACCGCAGATAAAAAAGTGAAACCGAACACTTATTCAACAATAATTATTACTGCACAGGACTTAGATGGAGACTCTATCACATATGATTGGAATTGTGATGCAGGGATAGTATCCTATTACGAAAATACTATGAGATGGTTATCACCTCAAAAAGAAGGCATTTACAAAATAAATGTAAATGTTACTGATGGAAGGGGAGGGATCACAGGAACGGTTTTTTCTATGTTAGTAGAAAAAACTCTATTTCCATTAAAAATACAATCTATTTTGGGAAATCCAAAAGGGGCAGGGATATATGAAGAAGGATCAATCATACAAATATCCGTATCTTCAAGGGAGTTATTATTCTTCATTTTTGATGGTTGGACAGGAGATTACACATCATTATCAACGACAGTTAACATAGTAATGGATGGCCCAAAAACTGTTGAAGCAAAGTGGACTCTAGATTATCCTTTACTAGGTATTACAAGTATCATTATAATATTCACAATTATTATATTGATATACAATCTGTCTCTTA
>CAZYUK010000053.1:0-8193 GCA_964650675.1 uncultured Candidatus Bathyarchaeia archaeon | reverse complement strand
GATCTCTATTATCCTGTTCATCCGCTCCGTGCTGAGGGCTATGCCACCGCGGACCGGATGCGAGCCACCGCTCAGCCCCGTGCGTGCGCCCATCGGCGTCACCGGTATCATGAGCCTGCTCGCGAGCTTCATAACGGCGGAGACCTCGGCCGTGCCGCCCGGCTTCACGACGACCTCAGGGATGTGGGGCCCGAGTGGGCTCTCGTCGACGGCGTACTTCTCCAGCTCCTCCCCGGAGGAGAGGAGATTCTTGGAACCCACTATCCCCACGAACTCACCGAAGACCTCAGGCGTTACCTTCCCGTAGTCAGCCACGCATCTTATACTCCTTGATCTTCTCGATCAGCCGCGGCACGACCTCGTAGAGGTCCCCGACGGCGGCCAGGCTCGATATGCTGCACATCGGCGCATCCTTATCCTTGTTCACGGAGATTATAACATCTGATGTCCTCATACCGGCCTGGTGCTGGACCGACCCAGATATGCCGCAGGCGATGTAAAGCTTTGGTCTGACCGTCCTTCCGCTGAGGCCGACCTGGTGTCTGTACTCGATCCAGCCCTCGTCGACCGTAGGCCTGCTTGCGCCGACCGCCCCGCCGAGGACGTTCGCGAGTCCGCGGATCAGCTCGAAGCCCTTAGCCTCGCCTAGCCCTTTGCCACCGGCCACGATGATGTCGGCGTCCGTTATACTCACCTGGTCCCCCGCGGGCTCGAAGCTGACGATGCTGATCCTGTCGGTCATCGCCTTCCTGTTCAGGGGCTTCTCGACTATCTCGCCCTTTCGGCTGGGGTCCGGCTTCGCCTCGTTCATAACCTTGTACCTGACAGTAGCCATCTGTGGCCTCCCGTTAGGCGTGATTATGGTCGCCATGATGTTCCCGCCATATGCAGGCCGCGTCTGACGTAGGAGCTTTGTCTCGGGCTCGATATCGAGCCCCGTGCAGTCCGCCGTCAGCCCGGTCTTGAGCCTCGCCGCGACGCGTGGGCCGAGCGACCGACCGATCGACGTGGCGCCTATCAGGAAGATGCTAGGCTTAACCTCCTTGCAAACGTCTGCGAGCGCATCCGTGTAGGGGTCGTCCCTGAAGCTCTCCAGTGAAGGGTCTTCGAAGACAAAGACAGTGTCTGCGCCCCTCGACACCAGCTCCTTCGCCTGGGGCTTCACACCCTTTCCGAGGACCACCGCGTAGAGCGGCTCTGATAGATGGTCGGCCAGCTCCCTGCCCTTGCCGAGGAGCTCGTACGCCACAGGGTGGATCACGGAGCCATGCTGCTCGGCGAAGACGAGGACGCCCCTCCACGAAGAGAGGTCGAGCACCTCGACCTTCGCCACCTCTATCGCGCCAGAGGGACAGGCGTCGACGCATGCGCCGCAGACCCTGCAACCCTCCCCTATCACAGCCCTGCCGGCCTCGATTGTGATGGCGCCGAAGGGGCAGGCCATGACGCAGATGCCACAGCCGTTGCAGGAGTCCTTGACTATCACCGGAGCCTTGCTGGTCATCTCAGATCACCTTCTCCTCCCTCAGCTTCCTGAAGATCGCCTCAGCGAGCTCATCTGGGCTGCCCTCGATCACCTCGCCGCCAACGTGCGGCGGAGGGGTGAATATCTTGACAACCCTAGTGAATGAGCCGTCGAGGCCGAGATCCTTCGGATCCTTGCCGAGCTCCTGGTTCGTGATCTTCTTGATCTCCGCCCTCTTCGCCATCAGCCTGCCCCTAAGGGTCGCGAGCCTTGGCTGATTGATGTCCTTCGAGACCGTGATTATCAGCGGCAGGGGCGCCTCGAGTGTCTCAATGCCGTCGTCGAGGTTCCTTCTCAGCCTCACCTTTCCGTCCTTGACATCACCGATCTCGTTCACGTAGCTGACGTGCGGGACGTTCAAATGCTCGGCCATCTCCGGGCCGGTCTGCCCGGTGTCGCCGTCGGTCGTTTTGAGCCCGCATATGACGATGTCGAACGGCTCAATCTTCTCTATGCAGAGGGCGAGTGTGAGGCTAGTCGCCCAGGTATCCGCGCCGCCGAAGACCCTATCCGTCGCGAGCCAGCCCTCATCCGCGCCCATTGCTATGGCGTCCCTGAGGGCCTGCTCCGCCATAGGCGGCCCCATGCTCAGGGCTCTGACGACGCCCCCGTACTTCTCCTTCAGCCTTAATCCGGCCTCTATGGCGTACTCATCGAACGGATTGATGATGGCGGCGACGCCTTCGCGCTTCAGCCTGCCAGTCGCCTCGTCGAACTCGACCTCGGTTGTCTCGGGAACCTGCTTAATGCAGACGACGATGTTTAAACCCTCACCCATTAGCTATCAACCTTTACGTATTACATGAAAGCCCCTACCTCTCATATATAAAAAAGGGGGTCCTGTGAGACTCAATGCTTATCAGCCTATATAACTCAAGTAAGCTGGAGCAAAATGCCTGTACACCCCATCGAGTTCAGGTACTCCTACCCCGAGATGTACCGCATATTCACTGAGGAGTCGAAACTTCAGTGCTGGCTCGATGTCGAGGCCGCCCTCGCCTGGGCCCACGCGGAGCTGGGCACGATACCCCGGCCAGCGGCCGAGGAGATCGCCTCAAAGGCGAAGGTGGGTATCGTCAGGTTGGAGAGGGTGAAGAAGATCGAGGAGGATACTCGGCATGATCTCCTCGCCATGGTCTACGCCCTCCAAGAGGTATGTGAAGGGGACGCCGGCGGATACATACACCTCGGCGCCACGAGCTACGACATAGAGGACACAGCCCTCGCCCTCCAGCTCAGGGAGGCAATAGGCATCTTAAATTGTGACCTCAAGGCTCTCCTCGGAGAGCTTCTGGATAAGGCCGAGGCACACCGTGAGACGGTATGCATCGGCAGGACGCATGGCCAACACGCCCTGCCCACGACGTACGGAATGAAGTTCGCCATCTGGGCCGCCGAGGTCTCCCGGCACCTCGACAGGCTCGACGAGGCCAGAAAGAGAATCCTCGTGGGGAAGATGAGCGGCGCGGTTGGCACTATGGCGGGCTTCGGAGACAAGGGCTTCGAGGTGCAGCAGCTGACCATGAAGCGTTTAGGCCTCGAGCCGGCGATGATCGCGAACCAGATCATTCAGAGAGACCGGCACGCGGAGCTACAATGCTGCCTAGCCCTGATCGCGGGCACACTCGACAAGATCGGCAGGGAACTCAGGAACCTGCAGAGGACCGAGATAGCGGAGGTCTCTGAGGAGGCGCGGAGCCCCTCCTCGACGATGCCTCAGAAGAGGAATCCGTCGAACACCGAGCGTATATGCGGCCTCGCCAGGGTGGTCCGGGGGAGCGTCGTCTCTAGCCTCGAAACAATAGCGCTTGAGCACGAACGCGACATAAGCAACAGCAGCCTTGAACGCATCAACATCCCCGAGGGCTTCATCCTCACGGACTACATGCTCAGGCAGATGACCAAGATCCTGAGGGGGCTATCCTTCGACGGGGAGAACATCGAGAGGAACCTGAACATGACCCTCGGCCTCTGCCTCACCGAGAGGGTCATGCTTGAGCTCGTGGGTAAGGGCGTTGGTAGGCAGGAGGCCCACGAGATGATGCGCAGGCTCGCGATGAAATCCTGGGATGAGAAGCGGAGCCTCAAGGAGGTGATGCTCGGAGACGCCCAGGCCAAGAAGCTCGTGACTGCCACGGAGCTCGACGACTGGCTGAACCCGAGGAACTACCTGGGCACCGCCGTAGCCCAGGTCGACGGGGTCGTGGCGACCCTCAGGAAACGCCTCTGAGAAGTGCCTATATGAAGCTAGAAGCCGCGAGGGTCCTCGACGAGCGGGGAATAGACTACAGGCTCATCGAGTTGAACGACAGAGCCCTGTCCATAAACGATGTGATTCGTTTCTCTAAGGAGCCCCTGAAAGTCGACGAGATATGCAAGACCATGATAGTGAAGGACGGAGAGGGAAGGAAACACGCGATCCTGCTCCTCGGCGGCGACAGGGTCGATCTCGCCAAGGCGGGTAGGATCATAGGCTCGAAGATCGGCATCGCCAACTCACGTGAGGTGGTGGAGGCGACGGGGGTCGAGCCGGGCGCAGTCTGCCCCCTCCTGCTGAGGATCCCGATATACGTCGATAGGCGTGTGACAGGGAGGAACAGGGTCAACTTCGGATCCGGGAACCATCTCTACGGGATAGACATGGCTTTCAGGGACCTCGCGAGGGTCATCGAATACACGGTCGTGGATGTAGCCGAGGGCTAGCCTTCTAGGTCTCTCAACGCCTTCCGCAAAGAATATGAGGCATCCTTCCATTCATAAACAGCGAAAGGAGCTTGGAGCCACAAGCCAAGACGACGAAGCAGAGGAAGAGGGCTGATGAGCGCATTGCGGAGCTCGAAGCCGCACTAGCAGAGGCTAACAGGAAGGCCGATGGCTACCTTAACCAGCTCAGGTACGCGAAGGCGGACTTCGACAATCTTCAGAAGCAGACACAGAGACGCGTGGACGAGGCTACTGAGAGGGCGAACGGAAGACTGATCCAGGAGCTCCTCACGGTGCTCGACGAGCTTACAATAGTGGCTTGCTCAGACGAGGCCAAGGACGCTAAGTTGGCTGAGGGGCTGTCGATGGTCAGGGGGAAGCTGTCGAAGCTCCTCATGGCCGAGGGGGTCATGCCGATTGAAGCTCTCGGAGTCCCATTCGATCCGTACAAGCACGAGGCCGTCGCCGAGGTCGAGACCAATGAAGAACCGAATGGCTATGTGATCGAGGAGATAAGGCGCGGTTACACCTACAAGGGTAGGGTGCTCAGGGCGAGCATGGTCAAGGTGGCTCGGAGCCCTAAACAGGTTGAGAAAGGGGTTAGTGAAGTGAAATGAGCGAAGTGAAGCGTGAGAAGATCATAGGGATAGACCTAGGCACCACGAACTCCGCGGCTGCGGTCGTGATGGGCGGGAAGCCGACCGTGATCCCGAGCGCGGAGGGGCCGACGGTCGCGGGGAAGATGTTCCCATCCGTTGTCGCCTTCACGAGGGACGGCCAGCTCCTCGTCGGCGAGCCCGCGAGGAGGCAGGCTGTAACAAATCCCGAGGGCACAGTGATAGAGGCGAAGAGGCTGATGGGGACTGGAAAGACTATCACCCTACTAGGCAAGACATACACGCCCCAGCAGATCAGCGCATACATCCTCCAGAAGATAATCCGCGACGCCGAGACGTTCCTCGGGGAGAAGGTGATCAAGGCGGTCATCACCGTCCCAGCCCACTTCAACGACAACCAGAGGCAGGCGACGATAGACGCCGGCGAGATAGCTGGCCTCAAGGTCACGAGGATAGTGAACGAGCCCACAGCCGCGGCCCTCGCCTACGGCCTCGACAAGGCCGATCAGGAGCTTAAGATACTTGTCTTCAGCTTCGGGGGTGGCACGAACGACACGACGGTGATGGACTTCGGGGGAGGAGTCTTCGAGGTCCTGTCAACGAGCGGCGACACCCTGACGGGCGGGGCGGACGTGGACAAGGCGGTGATGGACTACCTGGTCTCGGAGTTCAGGAGGGAGACGGGCATAGACCTCACCTCCGACCTGAAGGCCATGGCCAGGCTCAGGGAGGCGGCCGAGAAGGCGAAGATAGAGCTCTCAAGCGTCCTCAACACGGACATCGACCTCCCCTACATCGCCATGGACAGGAACGGGCCGAGGAACCTGCACATCGGCCTCACTAGGGCGCGGCTCGAGCAGATAGCGCGCCCGATAGTCGAGAAGATCAGGCAGCCCATCATGAAGACGATAAGCGACGCCAAGATCACGTCGGCGCAGATAGACAAGGTGATCCTCTTCGGGGGGATGACCAAGATGCCTCTGGTCCAGCAGATCGTCGAGGAGACGATAGGCAAGAAGGCCGAGAGGGGCATAGACCCGATGGAGTGCGTTGCCATAGGCGCGAGCATACAGGGGGCGATCCTGGCCGGGGAGATAAGCGACATAGTCCTCCTGGACGTGACGCCGCTCAGCCTGGGCGTCGAGACCCTTGGAAGCGTCATGACGAAGGTCCTGGAGAAGAACACGACGATACCGACGAAGCAGACCCAGACATTCACGACGGCGGCCGACATGCAGACGGCGGTCACCATCCACGTGCTGCAGGGGGAGCGGGCGATGGCGAGGGACAACATAAGCCTGGGCCGATTCGACCTGACGGGCATCCCGCCGGCTCCAAGGGGGATCCCCCAGATCGAGGTCACGTTCGACATAAACGCCGACGGCGTCCTCAACGTCTCGGCGAAGGACCTCGGCACGGGCAAGCAGATGGGGATCACCATCACGGCGTCGACGAAGCTTAGCCAGAACGAGAAGGACAGGATGATCAGGGAGGCGGAGCAGTTCGCGGAGCAGGACAGGAAGGCGAAGGAGGAGGCTGAGACCCGCAACACAGCTGACAGCCTCATCTACACCACCGAGAAGACCCTCAGCGAGGTCGGGGACAAGCTGCCCTCAGAGTTGAAAGGCAGGATACAGAGCAGCCTCGATGAGTTGAAGAAGGCGGCAAAAGAGGGCACCTTGGACGAGGTGAAAGCCAAGACGGAGGCGCTGACGAAGGTTGTGCAGGAGGCCGGAGCCGAGATTTACAAGCAGACACAGGCTCAGCAGGCGCAGCAGCAGGCGTCGCAGCAGCCGCCCCCGCCTCAGGGCGGCGAGCAGGAGCAGGGCAAGAAGACCGTGGATGCCGAATACAAGGTAGTCGACGAAGAGGAGAAGAAGAAGTAGCCTCCCCTATCCTTGTCCCGAAGCCTCCCATGGTGGAGGTGACAGCATATTTTCCGCTTAACCCATCCTCTTCAGTATGTAACCGTCGAGGCACTGGAGGTCGGCGGGCGTGGAGGAGGGAGTGGAGGAACGGACGAAGATAGACGCTCTTGACCTCCTCATATCCGTCCTTAGAGAGCACGAAAAGAGCCTGGACCTCATCGTTGCCAGCCTCGAGAGGCAGCTGAACAGACTCACAGACACCGTCACGAGGCTGGAGACGCTCGGGACGAAGGCGGCCGCTAGGCCGCGGAGGAAGCATCCGGGGCGCCGCGAGAAGCCGCCTGAGAGGCGGCGTAGGTAACCTTTTTAAGCCCTCTTCCTCGGATGAGTTTTCGTACACCTTGAATTGTGTGCCTGGGATGCGCCCTGCGGGCGCCCTGCGTTGACACAGGTCAAGGGTCCACGGTGAGTCAGGTGACCGATAAGAGGGACTACTACGAGGTCTTAGGCCTCGACAGGAACGCATCCCAGGAAGACATCAAGAAGGCGTTCAGGAAGCTCGCCTTCAGGTACCACCCGGACAGGAGCAAGGAGTCGGGCGCCGAGGAGAAGTTCAAGGAGATAAGCGAGGCGTACGCAGTCCTAAGCGACCCCGAGAAGAAGCAGCAGTACGACACGTTCGGCCACGCAGGCATCAGCGGCAGGTACACGCAGGAGGACATCTTCAGGGGAGCGGACTTCCGGGACATCTTCGGCGAGATGGGATTCAACTTCGAGGACATACTGAGCCGCTTCTTCGGCGGCGGAGGCTTCGGGGGCTTCGGCTTCCAGAGGGTTCAGACGGGGCCTAGGAGGGGCAGGGACCTCGAGACGGCGGTGGAGATCACCCTCGAGCAGGCCGCTCAGGGCGCTGAAGTCGAGCTGACCCTTAACAGGCTCGAGCCCTGCTCGCGGTGCAGCGGGAGAGGGATCGAGCCCGGTTCGGGCCTAATCCCATGCCCCAAGTGTGGCGGCACGGGGCAGGTCCAGACGAGGACGAGGTCCGTATTCGGCCAGATGATAAGCATAACGACATGCGACAGGTGCCAGGGGCGTGGGCAGGTCCCCAAGGACCCATGCGTAAGGTGCAAGGGGGACGGCGTCGAGCAGAACAGGAGGAAGATCAATGTGAAGGTCCCGGCCGGCGTCGAGGACGACATGTACCTGACCCTGCGGGGGCAGGGGGATGCAGGCCTCTACGGCGGCCCGGCTGGCGACCTCTACGTCGGCGTGAGGATCAAGCCCCACCCCTACCTCCTGAGGCGCGGCCTCGACATCATCTACGAGGCCGAGGTGAACTTCGCCCAGGCCGCCCTCGGGGCTGAGATAACCGTGCCGGTCCTCGGGGGGGAGTCGAGGCTCAGGATACCGGCGGGCGTCCAGAATGGCGCCATCCTCAGGATGAGGGGGCAGGGGATAAAGACCCGCCACGGCACAGGGG
>CAZYUK010000052.1:0-8465 GCA_964650675.1 uncultured Candidatus Bathyarchaeia archaeon | reverse complement strand
GTGCTAGTCCCACCGAGATACGTTGGCAAAGGCCTTGCTGTCAAGGTGAGGGGCGAGGCTGTCAGGCTCAACAACGAGCAGGAGGAGATGGCCGTCGCCTGGGCGAAGAAGATCGGTACCTCCTACGTCGAGGACCAGACATTCGCCGAGAACTTCCACATCGACTTCTCGAAAAAATTAGGAATAAAGGTGCTTCCAGGCGAAGTCGACTACTCTGAGGTTCTAAGATCCGTGCTTCAGGAGAGGGAGGCTAAGGCGAACCTGCCCGTCGAGGAGAGGAGGAGGCAGGTCAACGAACGCAAGGCGCTTCGCGAGGCCAACAAGGAGAGGTATGGCTGGGCGACCGTCGACGGTGAACGAATCGAGATAGGCAACTACACAGTTGAGCCTAACAGCATCTTCATGGGCCGCGGCCTGCACCCGAGGCGGGGCAGCTGGAAGGAGGGGCCCAGGGAGGGGGACATCGAGCTCAACCTCTCCCCGGACGCTGAGGAAGCCAGGGCCAGGTTGAGCGCCATCGGCTTCAGGGTCGTGTGGGACCCGAAATCGATTTGGATAGCCCGCTGGAAGGACAAGCTCAGCGGCAAGATGAAGTACGTCTGGCCGAGCGAGGCCAGCTTCCTGAAGCAGAGGAAGGACATTGAGAAGTTCGAGAAGGCCGAGCAGCTAAGGGGAGAGCTTGAAGCTGTAAAGGCACATATAGAGCGGAACCTGATAGCGGAGGACCTGAAAAGCCGGAGGACGGCGACGGTCTGCTACCTGATCGACCACCTCAAGTTCAGGGTCGGAGACGAGAAGGACAACTCAGACGAGGCAGACACAGTCGGCGCCAGCACACTCCGCCCCGAGCACGTCTGCTTCAACGCAGACGGAACAGTCACCTTCGACTTTCTAGGTAAGGACTCCGTCCGAAATGTTATCAAGGCTAAGCTTCCTGATAAAGTTATTAAAAACTTAAATGAGTTTAGCTATATCGCTCAATCTTTTCGGGAGACAAAACTTAAAGAGTTTAAAATAAAAATCAAAGAATCAGAGGAAAAAATTCAAAGTAAAAAAAATAAGTCAGAGGAAAGTGTCAAGAAGAGAATTAAAGCTAAGGAGGAATTAATAAAGAAACGTTATAAAAGACTTGAAGACTGCCAACGACAGCTGTCAGAGAAAAAAGCAAAAAAAACGCCCGTCAAGTTTGTTGAACAACGCATTAAATTACATCAAGAATTCATAAAAAAGCAAGAGCAAAATATCCTAAAATTCAACACAATTAAATCAGAACAATCAAAGAAGATAAAAAAACAGTTAGAAAAACTTGAGCAGCAAAACGTGGAGAAGATAAAAAGGCTACAAATAGAATTAGAAGATAAAAAGCCAGCATTGTTTGATGGCGTAGATTCGTCAATAGTGAACTCCTTTCTCGACGAGGTAATGACGGGGCTATCAGCGAAGGTCTTCCGTACCCTCTACGCCACCGAGGCCGTCGAGGGAAAGCTCTCCACAGAGGCCGTGAAGCCGGGCGACCCTGACTATGTGAAGCGCCAGGCCGCCCTGAGGGCGAACCTGGAGGCCGCCGTAGTCTGCAACCACAAGAGGACGATCCCTAGGACCTGGGCTCAGAGCCTACAGAGGAAGAGGGACCGCCTGAGGCAGCTCATGGAGAAGGCGAGCATCGACGAGAAGGCGGCACGCCAGAAGCTTCTGGACGAGGAGCGAAGATATCGGGAGAGGATGAAGGCCGCGCAAGAGAGGCTCTCTGGGGCTGAGCTGAAGGAAGCGGAGGTCAGGGCGCGGCTTGGGGAAGCCGAGAGTCTGGGGAAGGCGTCGGAAAGCCTGAGGAGGCGCCTAGCATCGGCGAAGAAGGCGGCGAAGGCGTGTCGGGAGCAGGTTAGGAAGCTCAAGAACGATTACCTGACCTCCAGTCAGAGGCTGAGGAGGCAGCTTGACGAGAGGAGGAGGCGTGGCAGGGAGGCGGTGGAGCGCATGAGGCTTCAGGTCGAGGCGCAGGAGATGACCCGCGACTACAACCTCGGCACCAGCCTCAAGAATTACATCGACCCGCGGGTCTACCTCGACTGGGGGCGCAGGGTCGGCTACGACTGGAAGAGCTACTACCCGGCGACCCTGCAGAGGAAGTTCAGCTGGGTTGAGCGGGGCGGGCAAGAATCTTAAGCCCCCCTGACCCACCTCTGATCCATGAGGAACCTTGTGAAGAGGAAGCTGAGGGCGGGGAAGCCCGCCATCGGCACCTGGGTGACCGTCGGCCACCCCGACATGACCATGTACCTCGCGGACATGGGCTTCGACTGGCTCGTCTGCGACATGGAGCACAGCCCCTTCGGTCCTGAGACCTACCACTTCATGGTGCAGGGGATGCTTTACGCCCGTGAACGCTGCATGCCCCTCGCACGCATCCCGTGGAACGACCTGATCTGGGCGAAGAAGGTGCTGGACGCCGGCGCGATGGGTCTCGTCATCCCGAGGGTCGAGACCGAGGAGATGGCGAAGGAGGCGGTTCGGATCATGAAGTACCCGCCGATGGGCGAGCGCGGCGCGGGTCCGAGGCTCGCCGCCTTCCGGGACCCAGACTACTTCAGGACGGCTAACGAGGAGACCCTCGTCATCCCGATGATCGAGACGGTGAAGGGCGTTGAGAACATAGACGCCATATTCAGCGTCGACGGCGTCGACGCCTGCTTCGTCGGCCCCTCCGACCTCAGCCTCGACATGGGCATCCACAGGCAGTACAAGAATCCGAGGTTCACCGACACCCTGGACAGGATAGTGCAGGCGGGCAGGGACCACGGCGTGGCGCCCGGGATGCACTGCTTCACCGCGGATGACCCTACAAACATCAACGATGCCATCAGGCGGGGCTTCCTCTTCTGCGCCCTAGAGACCGATCTCAACTACCTCAGAGCCGGCGTCAAGAGCACGTTAGGCATCGTCGAGGGCTGGAAGCCGGGCGACATCGGCGAGAAGCAGGACCTGTGAACCTGTTTTCCTCCTTTTATTTAATACGCTTTCTCTGGGCTAGGGTATTTAAGTTGACAAACGGTCTCAAGTCAGGTGATGAAACTGGACCCGCTTAGGAATCTGCGTGGAAGGCTAAAGCGGGCAGAGGAGATGGACGCCTGGGCGGCCGTCGCCATCCTACTGAGGGAGGAGGTCGACGACTACGAGACCCTCATCGTCCGGAGGGCCGCCATCCCCTCAGACCCCTGGTCGGGGGACATGGCCTTCCCCGGCGGCAAGAAGAAGCCGGGCGACGTGAGCCTCAGGGACACCGTCGCGAGGGAGGTCCAGGAGGAGACGGGCATCGACCTGGCCTCGTTGACCTGCCTCGGGGCGCTCCCGGTCCTCTTCTCGAGCATCGAGCCTGAGAGGAGCGTCCTCCCCATCGTATACCTCTACGAGGGGCGCCCCCAGATCAGGCTCAACCCTGAGCTCGTTTCCTATCGCTGGGTCCACCTCAGGGAGCTGGAGGCGAGCAGGACGGTGGCTGCCGTGAAGAATTATGAGGGGCCGGTCTTCAAGCTCGGCGACGACATCGTCTGGGGCCTCACCTACAGGATGCTCGAGAAGATGCTTGAGCTGATGAAGGCCTAGAGCATCTCCCTGAGGTGAACCGCGACGTCCCCAGGCAGCTCGCCGACATGGACACCCGCCCTCCTGAGGGCGTCCATCTTGCTCTCCGCCGTCCCGGACGAGCCCATGATGATCGCGCCGGCGTGCCCCATCCGCTTCCCGGGCACGGCTGCGCGTCCAGCGATGTAGGCGGCGACGGGCTTCGTGAAGCCACCGTCCGCTATGAACCGGGCCGCTCTCTCCTCGGCGTCACCGCCGATCTCCCCAACTAAGGCGACCCCCTTCGTCTGCCTATCCTTCTCGAACCATTCAAGCATCTCGATGAAGTCGAGGCCGACGACAGGGTCTCCGCCCAGGCCGACGCAGCTGGACTCCCCCAGGCCGGCGCGGGTGACGTGGGCGGCGATCTCGTAGAACAGTGTGCCGCTGCGGCTGATGATGCCTACCCTGCCCCTCTCGAAGACCTGAGCCGGCATTATGCCGAGCTTCGACTCTCCGGCCTTGATGAGCCCGGGCGTGTTCGGGCCGACGACCGTTATGTCCCTCCGCCTGGCCTTGGCGACGAGTTCGATGGAGTCTCGGACAGGTATGCCCTCCGTGATGATGACTATCGGGTTGAGCCCCGCCTCTATCGCCTCGAGGGCCGCGTCGAGGGCGGCGGGCGCAGGGACGAAGATTATGGAGGCGTCGACCTCGTGGCTCCCCATGGCCTCAGCTACGGTGTCGTAGACCGGGATGCCCTCAACCTCCTGTTCGCCCCTCCCGGGGGCGGTGCCCGCTACAATCTTGGCGCCGTATTCCAGCATCAGCTTCGTGTGGAACCTGCCCTGGGTGCCGGTCATGCCCTGGACGATCGCCCGCGTGTTCCTGTCGATGAGCTTCACCATGTCATTTACCCCCGGCGAGCCTGACGGCCTGCGTCGCCGCCTCCTCCATGGTGTCGAGGGCGTCTATGCCCGCCTCCTTCAGTATGCGCCGCCCCTCCTCCTCGTTTGTGCCCATCATCCTGACGACGACGGGCTTCTTGGCGCCGATCCTCCCGCGGGCGGCCACTATGCCCTTCGCGGTGTCGTCGCAGCGGGTGATGCCGCCGAGGACGTTGACGAAGAGGGCCCTGATCCTCTCGTCGCTCAGGACGAACTCGACAGCCTTCTCGATCCGTTCCGGGGAGGCGCCGCCGCCGAGGTCCAGGAAGTTGCCCGCCTTGCCTCCGTTGAGCATGACCGTGTCGAGCGTCGCCATGGTGAGGCCCGCGCCGTTGCCTATGACGCCTATGTCTCCGTCTAGCTCCACGTAGGTGAGGTCCTGAGCCCTCGCCTCCATCTCCCTTGGCGTCAGCTCGCCCTGCAGGCTGTCCAGGAACTTGGCCTCGAGCTCCACGTGCCTGAAGAGGGCGTTGTTGTCGACGTTGAGGCGGGCGTCGGCGGCGACGAAGCCGTCCTCCAGCTCCGCGAGGGGGTTTATCTCGGTCAGCTCGGCGTCCATCCCCCGGGCGACCTCGACCAGCTTCAGGATTATGCCTGCGAGCTGGGTCAACTTCCTCCCCGTGTAGCCGAGGCTCTTAGCTACGCCCAGCGCGTGGTAGGTCTTGAAGCCGTCTATGGGGTCGACTTCGTGTTTGATGATCTTCTCGGGCGCCTCGGCCGCCACCTCCTCTATCTCCATTCCCCCCGCCGAGGAGGCGAGGACGACGTAGCAGCGGCTATCCCTGTCGACGGTGACGCCGACGTAAACCTCGTGCCTGATATCGATCTTCTGCTCGACGAGGACCTTCCCGACCTCCAGCCCCTTGATCGTCATGCCAAGCATCGCTTTGGCGGCATCGTAGGCCTCGGCGGGGGTCTCGGCGGCCTTGATGCCCCCCGCCTTGCCCCTGCCACCGACGGCGACCTGCGCCTTCACGACGACCGGCTTCCCCAGACTCTCGGCGAACTCTCTGGCGGCCCCGGCGTCCGTTACCACGGCCCCCTGGGCGGTGGGGATGCCGTATCGCCTGAAAACCTCCTTAGCCTCGTACTCGAGGAGCTTCAAGCCCTGACCCCCGACAGCTAAGTGAGTTATCGAAGCCTGATAATAATCGTTCTGGGTTCTGGGCAACGTTAAATCCGGTTGCCCACAGAGTATCAGCCATGACCGGGAAGGAGGAGCTTAGGAGGAGGGTCCTGGACGCCATCGACGCTAGGGCCGACGAGATCATCGGCGTGGGCGAGGCGATCTGGAGGAGCCCTGAGCTCGGCTTCAAGGAGTTCAAGACCGCCGAGCTCGTCGAGCGGAAGTACGAGGAGATGGGCTGGAGCTCCGAGAACAGGATCGCGATAACAGGCAGCAAGGCCTACCTGAGGGGCAGGGGGATCAGGCCGACCGTCGGTGTGATCGGTGAGCTGGATACGGTCAGGTGCCCCGACCACCCCGACTGCGACCCGATAACCGGCGCCGTCCACGCCTGCGGCCACAACGCCCAGATGGCGGCCATGCTCGGAGCCGGCTTCGGCCTGAGCGAGGTCATCGATGAGCTGGACGGGAACGTGGCCATGGTCACCGTCCCCGCCGAGGAGTACCTGGAGATAGACTACAGGAACAGCCTCAGGGGGAAGGGGCTGCTTGAGTTCTTCGGGGGCAAGCAGGAGTTCATCAGACTCGGCGCCCTGGCCAACGTCGACCTATGCATAGGCAGCCACACGGACCCAGAGATCACCGGTAAGCTCGGCGTCGGGGGCAGCAACAACGGCTTCGTCGGCAAGATGGTCCGCTACATCGGCCTGGAGGCCCACGCCGGCGGCGCGCCCCACAAGGGGATAAACGCGCTGAACGCGGCGATGCTCGGCCTGATGGGCATCCACGCCCAGAGGGAGACGTTCAGGGAGGAGGACACGATCAGGGTCCACCCAATCATAACGAAGGGCGGGGAGATAGTGAACAATGTCCCCGCCGACGTGAGGATGGAGAGCTACGTCAGGGGCAGGACCGTGGAGGCGATCAAGGAGGCGAACGGTAAGGTGAACAGGGCCCTCCGCGCCGGAGCCATGGCCGTCGGGGCGCAGGTCGAGATAAACGACTTCCCAGGATACATGCCGTACATCAAGGACCCCGCCCTGGACAGTGTCCTGAAGGCGAACGCGGTCGCCCTCGTCGGCGAGGACCAGATCAAGGCGAAGGGGCACAGCACAGGCTCGACGGACCTCGGCGACATCAGCTGCGTAATGCCTACGACAAGCATCGGCATGGGAGGTGTCACGGGGACTGGCCACGGCCGGACCTTCAGGATCGTGGACAAGGAGGTGGCATACGTGCTGCCCGCCAAGGTCATGGCGTTGACCTGCGTCGACCTCCTCTACGGCGGGGCGAGGCTCGCAAAGGAGATAATCGGGGGCTTCAAGCCGACCATACCGCCGGGCGGCTACGCGGAGTTCATGAGGGGGCTGGTCGCCTAACCCTTTTCTTCGCGCCGGCCCACATTCAATGTGGGCGTCTTTGATGGAGTACAGGGTGATAGGCGACGGCGTGAGCATACCCGTCCTCGGCGTGGGCACATGGGGGATGGGCGGCCGGCAGGTCGAGGACAGGAGCCGGGACGAGGAGGATGTCCAGGCGATCAGGGTCGCCCTCGACCTTGGCATGACCCACATCGACACCGCCGAGTACTACGGCGCCGGCCACTGCGAGGAGCTCGTCGGCGAGGCGATCGAGCCCTACAGGCGCGGCGACGTATTCATCACCACGAAGGTGTGGAGGAACCACCTCGAGTACGACTCCCTGCTGAGCTCCATGGAGGGGAGCCTCCGCCGGCTGGGCGTCGACCACGTCGACCTATACCTTATCCACTGGCCCAACCCCGAGGTGCCGCTCAGGGAGACGATGAGCGCCCTCGAGAAGTGCGCAGACGAGGGGCTGACACGCTTCATAGGGGTCAGCAACTTCTCACCCCAGCTGATGAGGGAGGCGCAGGGTCACCTGAGGGAGCACAGGCTCGTCGCCGACCAGGTGGAGTACAGCCTGATGGACCAGAAGCCCGGGATGGAGCTGCTCCCGTACCTGAGGTCCAGGGAATCGCTGCTGATCGCGTACAAGCCCCTCGGCCTGGGCAGCCTGCTGAACGCGGGGAACAGGGTTCTGGCAGAGATGGCGGATAGGTACGGGAAGACGCCCGCGCAGGTAGCCCTTAACTGGGTCATAAGCCACGAGGGCGTAGTCGCCATCCCCAAGTCCTCGAACCCCCTCCACCTCCTCGAGAACGCCGGGGCCGTCGGTTGGAGCCTCGGCGACGAGGACATGGCGCTCCTCGCCGACTCCTTCGTCTGAGGCGCTGACGTCTAAGCTTAAATCCCGTGCACGGCATCTCTCAACCGTTGCCCATGAGCCAGGAGCTTCCCAGGGCGATCCACGAGAACCTCTCACCGGGCGAGTCGATCGTGGGGTCGGTGAGCAACTTCGGCCTCAGCCTCCATCCCCAGTACATAGTGCTCACAGACAGGAGGGTGATCTACTTCTCCGACGAGATGTTCGGCCGCTACCACCTGAGGGACATCCAATACACGAGGCTGAAGGCGATGCGGGCCGAGACGGGGAGGATCGCCTTCGGGGCGGTCGGCTTCGAGGGGGATGACGAGGAGAGCATCTCGCTCGCACAGGTGCCCCGCGACATCGTCCAGCCCTTCGTCGACTCATTCGAGTCGACCATGAACGGCGTCCTCATCGAGCCCGTCTCAGTGGAGCGTGGCAGGGGGCTCATGGGGAGGATGACCTGGGATTTCAGGAAGCCGGCTAAGGCCAGGTTCAGGAAACGGGGCGAGGCTCGCGCCAGGGAGGAGGAGCCGCAGCCCCAGCCTGTGGTCGAGGACCCGCTCGTCAAGCTGCAGATGAGGTTCGTGAACGGCGAGATAACCGAG
>CAZYUK010000051.1:2898-8492 GCA_964650675.1 uncultured Candidatus Bathyarchaeia archaeon | reverse complement strand
CCGTTACGTCGAGATCTACAACGAGCTTGTTCGAACCAACTCTGGCAGAGCATGATTTTTACTGTAGGACATCGAGTCTGTAGGTTGAGTGTCCTTGACGAGGGTCGCCGGTGTAGACGAGGCTGGTAGAGGGTGCGCTATAGGGCCATTAGTCATCGCAGGCGCAGTCTTCAGGCATGAGGACATCCCCACGCTCGTCGAGATGGGGGTCAAGGACTCCAAGAAGCTGACAGCTAGAAAGAGGGAGGCTCTGGTCTCCGGTATAAGGGATCTCGCTTTAGATGTCAGGTATTTCGACCTCGCCCCGGCGACCATCGACAAAGTCGTCCTCAGGAACGTCAAGTTGAGGAAGCTGAACTACCTCGAGATGATGGCAATGGCACGGGTCCTGAGGGAGCTTGAGGCCGATGAGGCGTATGTAGATCCCTCCGACGTCGACCCTGACAGGTGCAACCGTCAGATTTTAAGGGTGCTTCATAGGAAGCCCTCCCTCGTCTGCGAGGTGAACGCCGACGAGAAATATCCCGTCACCTCAGCCGCCTCCATCCTGGCCAAGGTGAGGCGCGACTCGATAGTTGCGGAGCTGAGGGAAAGGTACGGCGACTTCAACTCAGGCTACATGCACGACGAGAAGACCGTCAACTTCCTTGAGGAGTGGTTCAGTGAGAACAGGGAGTGCCCTGACTTCGTGAGGAGTTCGTGGGCGCCTGTTCAGAGGATCATGAAGCGCCAAACCTAGCGCCTGGCGAGGACCAGGGCGTGGTCCTTCTCATAGGGGTCGAGTTCAACCAGCTCCCCTATGGTGAAGCCGCCCCGCTTTAGGACCTCGACCTGCTCGGAGTACACCACGCCCGGCTCCTTGGTGACATCCACGCTCCTGGACTTTATCGCCAGCATCGCGCAGCCGCCTC
This sequence comes from uncultured Candidatus Bathyarchaeia archaeon, assembly GCA_964650675.1. Classification (GTDB taxonomy): domain Archaea; phylum Thermoproteota; class Bathyarchaeia; order TCS64; family TCS64; genus UBA8941. The sequence continues at coordinate 7,581 of CAZYUK010000051.1, read as the reverse complement.
GGCTCAGGAACAGGGACGCGTTCTTCAGGACGATCTCGGCCTGGTCTGGCTGGGCTACATCCGAGTAGATCACATCCACCTTCGGGACTTGCGCCGAGTATCGATTTGGCTCCCTCGCATCGCCGAGGATCGGTGAGATGTTCCGCCTATACCTCGCCACGTTGTCTATGAGGTCCCTCAGGGACCTAGCTGAGAAGTCGACTCCCCAGATGTGTCCCTCCCTCCCCACGATATCGGAGATGTGGCTGCATGTTGTACCTGATGCGACGCCGAGGTAGAGGACCTTGCTCCCGCCCATGATGGGCATCTCCCCGAGCCCCTTCATTATGGCGGCCGCGAGCTTGCTCCTCGTAGGGTTCCAGGACCTATATTCCTCCCCACCGATCTGGATCAGCCTCTCACCGTAGACCATCCTGCCCGGAACGAGGTTCCTTGTCACGAGGATGGGCTGATCTTCCTCTATGAAATATACGCCTTGGAAGGTTTCTCTCAGCCTTGGGCTCTTCAAGAGGGGCTCAGCCCGTGCTCTCGGAAGGCTTAGCCTGTATGTCCTGCTCAAGCTCTCTAGACTGGTCGACGGCGATCTTTTGCAGCCAGACGATGGGCGTCTGGAGCTCACCTACTCGCTTAGCGAAGTGGTGGCAGTTGGTGTATGCCGGGGTCTTGCAGACGCGGTTGAAGAAATCCTTCGTTATCTGGACGTCGCAGTCGTGGATGTAAGGGCAGTCTCTGTGCCCAAACTTCTCCTGCAATGCTTCGGAAAAGGTGGACATTCGATTCACCGGTCTGGAGATGACGCAATGATAAGATCTATTCGTGATATGTAAAGTTTTAGAAAATGCATAATTCCTCTTCTAAACACCTTTTCGGAGGGTTGAAGCCCTTATTTGCGTCTCGATGAGGCCAATCAATTTTAGCGGGGCGTATATCTAAGTGTCTGTCCGGCCTGGTTCAGGTGTTTTTATCAGGCCTTTTCCAAGTTCCTCCTTCAACTGCTCCCCCACCTGGTTGCCCGTGAACGCATCCGCTCTAGCCGCGATGGCGAGCTTGGCTGCCAAGTGGCGCGCCCTTCTTCCGCGTTCACTTCTAGGTGCGGCGTTCACGTATGGGTGCTGGAAGATGAGGCCGTGCTTCGGCGGCTTGGCCTTCGTCTTCAGGGCGCGGTACATCGCCTTCTCGGCGCCGAGTACCTGGATCGTCCCGGAAGGCATCATGGCCAGTCGCCTTATCCCGCCAGCCTTCTCTATGAGCTTCGCCGCCAGGATGGGGCCGGCCAAGACTGATAGATTCGGTGCAGTCTCCTCCGCGAGACCCGAAACGTAGTCTGCGAGCCTGTCCCTGTACTCGTAGGTCTCTATGACATGGGATGCGAACCGCTTTATCTCGGCAAGATCCCCCCGACCTAGGTCTCCGCCCATCGACCTCTTCATGGCTGACAGTATCGAGGAGACCTCGAGTCTCTGAAGCCCTATTTTCTCGAGCATCTCCCTGTCAATCCCAGACCTGTCGCCAGCCTCCGTGACTATCTTGGCGTACACGACGTGGTCCTTGACGATGCGGCTGAGTTCGGGGAAGTTGAGGCCATACCACTCCCTGACTCTGCTCGAGAGGCCGTTGAGGGTGGTGTCCAGCTCGCCCATCAGCTGAACCGTCTGGGTGATGAGCGCCTCCTTGTCTGACAGAGCCCGCCGCACGGCTTCAGCGGCCATGATGTTCGAGACCTCGCTGTCGAGATCGTTTAGTGCCTGCTGGTCCTCAGCAAGGCCGCTCTCTTTGGCGAAGGAGGGCAGGGCCTCCCTGATCATCTCCTCGGCCTTCATAGCCTCCTTTACATCGACGTCGAGGCTGTACCTTTCCCTGATGGCTTCACCGAGGCGGTGATTGGTGAGGTTGATCCTCTTGAAGCCGCGTTTGATTAATCCTTCAACTACCTTCGAGACCTCGCGGCTCAGCTCGCCCTCCGCCTGCTTGCCCAAAGCCGAGGCGATCTGCTCGGCGTCTCGCGGGTACGTCGCCTTCTCAATGATCGCTCCCCTGCTATCCGCGGCGAAGACCCCTACGATCGTCTCTACGAGGTCCGCCTCGGCTCTCTTCGTCTCGGATGTTGTCAGTCCTCTAGCCTCCATAAGTTTATGTAATGCGCCTATGAGTAGTTGAGGGAGGATTGTCGAAAATAAGCTTAGCCGTGGAAGTCGCCGGGCTGGATCTCCGGTCACCCACGATGAACGCTTCCGGCGTCCTCGGCATGTCAGCTCACCTCCTCCGAAGGATCTATGATGCCGGCGCGGGGGCTGTGGTCACGAAGAGCCTAGGCCCCGAGCCCAGGGTCGGCCACCCGAACCCGACGATGGTCGCAGTCGAGGGCGGCTTCCTCAACGCGCTAGGGCTCCCAAACCCCGGCGTCGACGGCTTCCTCGATGAGATCAGGGAGCTGAAGGCGGAGAGGATCCCCGTCGTCGCCAGCTTCTTCGGCTCAAGCGTCAGGGACTTCGAGAGAAGCGCCAGGGTCCTCTCAGAGGCCGGGGTCGACGCCCTCGAGGTGAATTACAGCTGCCCCAATGTCGATGAGATGGGCATGCTTGCCTCCGATGCGAAAACCGTCAGGAGGGTGACCGCCGCCATCAGAGGCGCCACAGAGAAGCCGATCTTCGTCAAGCTTTCCCCGAATGTGACAGATGTAGCCGAGATAGCTATGGCGGCCGAGAGGGGGGGTGCGGACGCCATAACCGCGGGGAACACCCTCAAGGGGATGGCCATCGACATAGACTTCCGGAGGCCGATACTCGCGAACGTCACGGGGGGTCTATCCGGTCCCGCCCTCAAGCCCGTCGCCCTGAGATGCGTCTGGGAGATCGCTGAGGCTGTACGCATCCCGGTGATCGGCTGCGGCGGTGTCTCGACGTGGAGGGATGCGGTCGAGTTCATCCTATGCGGCGCCTCCGCCGTCGAGGTGGGGACCGCCATAAACATCAATGGATTCGAGGTCTTCAGAGATATCAACGAGGGCCTTACCAGTTACTTGAATAAGAACGGTTTCAAATCGGTCGAAGAGGTCGTTGGGCTTGCACACAGGCGCTGACGAGACGAGGGCGGTCACCATAGACCGAGTCGTGAAGGAGACGCCGGATATCACAACGTTCCATTTCCACGACGAGCGTGAGGCTCGGCCAGGCCAGTACTTCATGATCTGGGTGCCGGGCTCGGATGAGGTGCCCATGTCTCTTTCATCGATAGACGGTGGCAATCGCTCAGTGTCGGTTCGTGCTGTCGGGGAGACGACCAGGGCCCTCGGCGAACTGCGGATCGGGGACAGGGTTGGGGTCAGGGGTCCATGCGGGAACGGCTTCAGGGTCAAGGGATCAAGGCCATTGCTCGTGGGAGGGGGAACCGGGATAACCCCTCTGACAGTACTGGCTGAGCAGATGGTTTCCGGGGGGATTCGTCCCAGATTCCTCGCCGGGGCGAGGAGCCGGGACCAGGTGCTGTTCATGGACCGCCTCTGCAAGCTTCTCGGAGACCACCTCGTCATCTCCACGGATGACGGCTCCTACGGGCTGAAGGGCCTCGCCTCCATGTACGCAATAAGGATGTTGGAAGAAAATAGTTATGACCACATCTACCTCTGCGGCCCGGAGCTTATGATGGCTAAGGTCTTCGAGGCGGCCGAGACGAAGGGTGTGCCGGTTCAGGCGAGCCTAGAGAGGTACGTGAAGTGCTCATTCGGCCTCTGCGGAAGCTGCGCCATAGGCCCCTACAGGGTCTGCAGCGATGGCCCCGTCTTCGACTCCGAGATGCTTCGAAGTGTCAAGGATGAGTTCGGCTGCAGGCGCATGGATCCGGCGGGCAGGATGATCAGCGTAGGACACTGACCGCTGCTGTTATCAAGGCTCGGCGACTACTATAACCCCATGAATAATGAAAAGGCTCAGGTAGACGTCCTGTTCCGGTGCTTCTACATCTCGATGGGGGTGAGGGAGGGGCACCCTATGCTCACGATGAGGTGGCCGCTGACGCCGATGCCGCCAGATGAGGTGCTTCAGACCTACGGCGGCCTCACCTTCAACGTTGGCTCCACAAACTCCCTCCTCGTCAGGGACGAGGGGAAGAGGATCGTCATCGATCCCGGGATACTTCAACTCGGAAGGTACGGCGCCTTCACGAAGAGGCTCGCCGAGTTCGGGCTGAAGCCAGAGGACATAGACATGGTCGTGAACACCCACTGTCACTACGACCACGTCGAGGCGAACTATCTCTTCAAGGGGAAGCCGCTGATCATCCACGAGAAGGAGTACGATTACTGCGCCGAACTCTACTGGCCGGAGTGGAGGCAGGCCTATTTGGACATCATGAAGGTGGAGAGGTTAAAGGGTCCGAAGAGGCTGACGAGGAACCTCAGGATCATAGAGACGTTTGGTCATACGCCAGGAAGCATCAGCGTCCTTGCCGATACAGAAGATGGGCTCGTCGCCTGCATCGGCGACGCCGCAGTCGTCAAGGAGGACTACCTTGAGTTCAGGCCGCCCATGGTGGTGACGAAAAACATCGACTCAGCCGTCTCGGTCGAGAGCCTGAAGAGGGTCGCTGCTCTGAAGCCTGCGCTCGTGATACCGGGGCATGATGCGCCTTTTAGGCCCTGAGAAAGGTTTATAGAGCCTAGGATGGTAACGATGGGCGGTGAATAGA
>CAZYUK010000051.1:0-2798 GCA_964650675.1 uncultured Candidatus Bathyarchaeia archaeon | reverse complement strand
AGGCCCTGAGAAAGGTTTATAGAGCCTAGGATGGTAACGATGGGCGGTGAATAGATGCCGACGCATGGTTCGCTTACAAAGGCTGGCAAGGTTAGGGCGCAGACGCCGAAGGTCGAGTCCACCCTGAGGAACCACCCCAATCCCCGGAGGAGGAACAGGATCAACTTCGTCAAGAGGGTTGTCCACGCCCCACAGGAGCCCCGGTTCAGGGACAGGAGACAGCGCTACTAACCGCCTACGATATTTTAATTAGAGCCCAGTTTTAAGTGGAAATCAGCTTGGAGACAGCCCTGAGGGAGATAATCGACAGGCTTCTTGAGACGCCTGACCTAGATAGGGCTAAGGTTGACAGGGTGAAGATAGAGGTCTCTAGGAGATACGGCCTCGAACGAATACCGAGAAACTCCGAGATCATCAGACTGCTCACCCAGGGGGAGTCGGAGGCGCTCCTGCCGTTCCTGATAAGGAAGTTGAGCAGGGTGATGAGCGGGGTCAGCGTCGTGGCGGTCATGACGAAGCCGTACCCCTGCCCACATGGGAGGTGCGCCTATTGTCCGGGCGGCCCAGACGAGGACAGCCCCCAGAGCTACACCGGCTACGAGCCCGCCGCCATGAGGGGAAGGCAGAACCAGTATGACCCCTACGCGCAGGTGAGGAGCCGCATAGCTCAGCTTGAGTCCATTGGGCACACGGTGGACAAGGTCGACCTCATCATCATGGGTGGAACCTTTCCCGCCTCCCCCCGCGAGTACCAGGAGAGCTTCGTCAAGGGCTGCCTCGACGCCATGACCCACAAGGACTCCTCCTCTCTGCCCGAGGCGAAGCTGAACGCCGAATCCGGCAGGATCAGCAACGTCGGCATCACAGTCGAGACCCGCCCTGACTGTGTTAAGCCCTCGGACATAGACTCCATGCTCGAGATGGGCGTCACGAGGGTGGAGCTCGGCGTGCAGAATGTCTACGACGACATCTACGGCCTCGTGAAGAGGGGGCACACCGTGAACGACGTGGTCAACGCTACGAGGAGGCTGAAAGACGCCGCCCTAAAGGTCTGCTACCACATGATGCCAGGGTTGCCTGGCTCCTCGACGGAACGCGATTTCGAGGGCTTCAGGACAATATTCAACGATCCGCGGTTCAAACCGGACATGATCAAGATCTACCCAACCCTTGTTGTTAAGGGGACAGTGCTCTACGACTGGTGGAGGGAGGGGAAATATGAGCCTCTCGGGACGGAGGAGGCGGCTGAACTGATCTCCAGGGTCAAGGAGGCGATCCCGCCATGGGTGCGGATAATGCGCGTCCAGAGAGACATACCCCTGCAGCACATAGAGGCAGGCGTCGATAAGGGTAACCTCCGGCAGCTGGTGCTCGAGAAGCTTCAGAGGCGAGGGACGAGGTGCAGGTGCATCAGGTGCAGGGAGGTCGGCCACGTCGGTGAAGGTGATGCTGAGCCGGAGCCTGAGAGGATCGAGGTGATCAACCAGGCCTACGAGGCGTCTGGGGGGATCGAGATCTTCGTGTCCGCTGAGGACAGGAAGGCTGATATCTTGGTCGGCTTCCTGCGCATGCGGATACCTTCCGAAGGGATCACACGCCCTGAGATCGGCGCTGATACGGCCCTCGTCAGGGAACTCCACGTCTACGGCAGGATGGTGCCGGTCGGGGGCAGGCTCCGAGACGCCTGGCAGCATCTAGGCTGGGGCTCGTCCCTCATGGCGGAGGCGGAGAGGCTGGCCGCCTCAGAGTACGGCAGGAAGAAGATCGTCGTCATGAGCGCCCTCGGGACGAAGGCGTATTATGCGAGGCTCGGCTACGAGAAGGATGGCGTCTATGTCTCGAAAAGGCTAAACTATTAGGAGTTGTCACCCTAGGTTTTACGGATGAGCGAGGCCGAGAAGAGGCTCTACATCCAGTAAAATCTGGATCGGCGCCATTCTTAATAGATCGGGGCGCCGTAGAAGAACCTGATTCTGAATGGATACTGATGCTCTCCCAGGCTACAGGGGGAGGCTGAAGGGGGTCCTCTCCAAGGCGGGCGCTGGCGTCGGGGACATTATTCAGGTCAAGTCGGACGGCGGCGTCTATGAGGGCGTACTGATGCCCCGAGTCGAGTCGGCCGACGACCTGCACATAGTCATCAAGCTCAAGAGCGGATATAATGTCGGCGTGGCATTCAACGATTCGACGAGGGTCAGGCGCGTCGGTGAGGCGGCGAAGCCGGAGTTCAGGCCCCCGCCCCTGCCCGAGGCTAGGGAGGCGCTGCCGAGGGTCAGTATCGTGAGCACGGGCGGCACGATCGCGAGCAGGGTTGACTACGTGACGGGCGGGGTCTACGCGGCCATATCGAGTCGAGACCTCCTCAGCATAGTGCCTGAGCTAGCGGACATCGCCAAGGTCGAGGCCGACATCCTCTACAGCGTCTTCAGCGAAAACATAAGCTCCCGCCACTGGTCAGCCATGGCGAGGATGGTGGCGAAGAAGATCAAGGAGGGCTGCTCGGGCGTGGTCATAACCCACGGCACCGACACGCTCGGCTACTCGGCGGTGGCGCTCAGCTTCGCCCTGCAGAATCTCCCGGTCCCCGTCGTGCTCGTCGGCTCTCAGAGGAGCAGCGACAGGCCTAGCAGCGACTCGGCGACCAACCTCGTGGCAGCCGTGACGGCCGCATCGAAGGCCCCATTCGCCGAGGTGGTCGTTGGTATGCATGAGACGACCTCGGATGACTCCGTGGCCTTCCACCGCGGGACCAAGGTGAGGAAGTGCCACACGAGCGCGAGGTACGCCTTCAGGTCCGT
>CAZYUK010000050.1:0-8494 GCA_964650675.1 uncultured Candidatus Bathyarchaeia archaeon | reverse complement strand
TCTCCCCTATCTCCTCGTACTCGGCGAGGGCGTCTATCAGGCAGTACTCCCCCATGTGCTCGGTGAAGAGGCCGAAGACATATTCAGCCCCCTTCTGTGACTCTATGCATGTGAGGATGCAAGGGGAGAAGAAGTCGTCGCTCAGCCTAGACCATATGTCTTCGAGCCTCGGAAGCTGGCCGTACCTGAGGACAACGAACGCCCTGTAGTGTGTCACCATGTCGACGTACTGCATCGCCCAGAGCTCTGCCAGGTCCTCGTAGTTCCTTATGGAGTCACAGCCGCCCTGCCTCCTTATTATCTCGAACGCCTTCCTCAGCTTGTCCTGATGCGCCCTCAGTATGTGCTCCCTTGTCGCCTGAAACAGCTTCTCTCCCCCCGTGTGGTCGTCCGCGTGGATGACCTCGTGGACGGCCGTGTACAGGCTGAGGGTCGATGCGAACTCGGGAACGTCCATCGGCCTGTCCGATAGGGGCAGTTTCCTATCCAGGATCACCATGGATGGCGGCACGAAGGCGCCGAACTCCATCCTGTATGGGCTGTTCCAAGGCTTCGGCATGTTCTCGGCCCTGAACTCGCCTTCTGAGAGCCTGCTGCGAGTCTCGTGGATGTTTTCACCGATGGGCAGGTGGAGTTGCTCTTGGGCTTCGCTGATGAGCTCTATTGAGCCAAAGACCAGACGCCTGACATCGTCGTGCGTCAGCTCTTTGCGCTCGAGCAAGATGTATCTAATGATCGTATGTTGCCGGAAATAAAAGGGTAGTGGTCGGGTGATATGGAGCGGAGGAGACATCATCCTCCGCATCGTGCCGAGGTTGATGTATTTCCCGACAGGAGAGTCGGCGCTCAGTCGGAGGTGACGGCCCTCTGTGCCTGTTCCCTCTCACCGTACTCCTCGAATATCTCCCCGTAGGCTCTGCAGAAGTAGGCGCATGCCCTCTCGACGCCCTCCCTGCCGCTGCGCGTGAGGCTGTAGACCTTCCTCCTCCCCTCCCTCCTCGCCTCGATCAGCCCGGCCGCCTCAAGCTCCTTGAGGGCGGGGTAGATTGTGCCAGGGTTGGGCCTCGCACCCTTCCTCCGCGCGAGCTCCTCGCCGAGCTCCTGCCCGTACATGTCCCTCTTGGTCAGTAGCCAGAGGATCGTGAAGGAGAGGAGCCCCCTCATGTCGCAGCAGCCCGGTATAGGCTGATTGCAGCAGTTCTCCATACAACCTGATTATTGGGTGACCGATACTTTAATATATCGCCAATTATTATTGGATGCCCGATAATAGGTAGTGGTTCAATGGCTGAGGGAAATGAAGCCATAAAGGAACATGTGAGGAGGAGCTACTCGAAGGTGGCGAAGAGGGCGCAGTCTTCGGGGCGCTCCTGCTGCTGCGGCTCAGACGCACACGCGGGCAGCATCGGCTACGATCCGAGCGTGCTAAAGGACCTGCCCGAGTCGACGGTTCAGGCGTGCGCTGGCTGCGGAAACCCGACGGCCATCGCGGGCCTCAGGAAGGGGGAGGTCGTCCTCGACCTCGGCTCAGGAGGGGGCATAGACGTCCTCCTCGCAGCAAAGAAGGTCGGCCCGAGGGGCAGAGCCATCGGAGTCGACATGACCCAGGACATGATAGACCTCGCTAGGAAGAACGCCGACGAGGCTGGCCTCGAAAACGTCGAGTTCAGGCTCGGCGACATCGAGGACCTGCCCGTTGAGAGCGGCTCCGTCGACGTAATCATAAGCAACTGCGTGATCAACCTCGCCCCCGACAAGGACAAGGTCTTCAGGGAGGCGTACAGGGTCCTCAGGCCGGGCGGAAGGATGATGGTCTCTGACATAGTCACGAAGGGGGAGCTGCCGAAGGATATCAGAGAGGACCCAGACGCCTGGGCGGGCTGCGTCGCGGGCGCCCTAGACGAATCCGTCTACCTAGAGAAGCTGAGAGGCGTGGGCTTCAAGGATGTGAAGGTGCTCTCCAAGACGTCCTTCATGGACATCGTCGCGAGCGCCCAGATCGAGGCGCACAAGCCGTAGGTGGCTTCTCACCCATTTTCTCGGGAGAAAATCTTATCGTCGCCGAGCGCCTTAGAGGTACAAGGTTTACGGCATGAAGTTCGGCGCTCAGACGGAGTATGGGAGGCTTAGGAAGGTCCTGATGCACAGGCCGACCGAGGAGAACAGGAGGGTTACGCTCAACAACAAGGACGCCTACCTATTCAGGGACGTCGTCTACTGGAAGGAGTTCCAACACGAGCACGACGTCTTCTCCGACCTCCTACGGGACGAGGGGGTCGAGGTCGTCATGCTCACAGACCTCTTGGACGAGGAGCAGGCGAGGATCGCTGAGACGCTCCCAAACATGGTCTACACACGCGACGTCTGCATGGTCTCCAGGCTCGGAGCCCACAGCCTCAGGATGACCTACGCAGCGAGGCAGGTAGAGCCGTTCCTCGTCGAGAAGGCGATGGAGAAGCTCGGCGTCCCAATAGCCCAGAGGATAACTCCGCCGGCCCTGGTGGAGGGAGGAGACTTCGTCTGGCTCAACGAGGAGACGGTGATGATGGGCTTCATCACACGCAGCAACGAGGCCGGCGTCAACATGGTGAGGGAGAGATTGATGGGAGGCGGTGCGGTGAAGGAGTTCGTCGCTGTGCCCCTGCCGAGCTTCCGCGTCCACCTCGACGGAGCCGTCATGGCGATGAGCCCCGACATAGCCCTCTTCCACGAGGCAAGCCTCGGCCTCTACCCCGCCTACGTCTACGACGGGGAGGGCGTGAGGCTCCAGTACCTCAGAGAATACCTGGAGGGGAAGGGCCTCGAGATAATAGAGGGGAACGACACCGAGGTCAGGATGTTCGGCACCAACATCATCGGCCTCGGCGACTACAAGTGCGTGAGCTACGAGTGGAACGAGAGGATAATCGGCATCCTCGACGACAGGGGCTTCGACGTGCTCACGATCCCCGGCAGCCAACTCAGCATAGGGGGCGGGGGCCCCCACTGCATGACCTGCCCGATACTCAGGGAATGAGCCCATCCGAAGTTCGTCGATTTTTTAATGTTGTATGAAATAAGTTCATTAATCGCCTAGGAGATATAGAGGAGACTATATTGAGTATAGCTGATTGGCTGAGCGAACACGGTGTTTGGCACCGCTTCCTTGAGAAGCCTGAGACCGTCCACACAGCCGACGCGTCCCAGGCCACCGGCATAGACATCCACAGGATAACGAAGAACCTTGTCTCGGTCACCGACACGGGTGAGAACGTCGTCCTCATCGTGCCGGGAGACGCGCACGTGAACCTCAGGAAGGCAGCGAAGGCGCTCGGCGTGAAGAACGTCCATCTGATCCCCTTCGAGAAGTCTGAGTCAATAAGCGGTTACCCGCCGGGCGGCACACCGAGCCTCGGCTACCAGACAAAGATGCGTGTAGTGATAGATGCCGAGCTGTCAGGTTTCAAGACGTTCTACTGCGGTGGCGGGACAAGGGACAGGCTACTTGAGGTCAGGTTCGAGGATGTCAAGAGGCTCAACGACGCCATCGTGGCACCGATAGCCACCTAGAGCCTAAGGCCGTTTGGCATCGGCTTACCGTCGAGGTAGACGATCCCGCCTCCAAGGGCGAACCTGCCCTCGCCTATCATCTGCACCGTGAGGGGGTAGACGACCCAGTCCCCATCCCTCTTGAGCCTGTCCTGATGCTCCTCGACTATCCTCCTCCTAAGCTCCTTATCATCCCTGAGTCTGTCGACCGTCACGCCCGGCGGAAGCCGGACTGTGACCGGCTTCGAGATGACTAGAATCTCGCCGTGGTCGACCTTCTCGCGTACGATGTGGGACGAGGATCTGAGGAACTTCTCGCCGTCGAGGATGGTGTCCCTGACCGTGTGTATGCCTACATACTTCCTTTCGCCATCCTTCGCTATGGACAGGTCGGCGGGGTGGACGTTCACTATCCTGCCCTCGTAGCGTTCGAGGAGGGGAGCCGTCTGGATGCTCATGTATCCTCCGAGGACGATCAGGTCGACCCCGTAAGGCTCTATCCGCTTCACGACCAGCCTGTCGAAGTCCGGCCTCAGGCTCAGATCCCTCTTCGAGCCGTGCCCCCGTTCCCAGTAGAAGTCGAGGATATCTATGCACTCGTATGCTATGCCGTACTCCTCGGCGATGTCCTTTGCCCTGCATATCTTGTTCCCCTCCTCGTCGAGCCGATCATCCCTTACGTCAGTGAATATGAGGACGACCGTGTAGCTTGCGTCCTTCTCGAGGGAGCGCTCTACGATCCTCCGGGTGTTCGTGCCCGAGCCTGACATGAAGCAGGCGACCCGCATCTTGCCCGGCCCGTTGAAGATGGGGGTTGGAGCCATGGGTGGATTTCGGCGTGGACGGTAGATAAGAATGGTGGATCGGCGGGTCGATCTTCCCGCCAGTTTCACCTCCCTCCCACCGACCCTGAGATGCGTTCTCTTTTTAACCTGCTCGGCGGGTCTCCAGCCTGCTATGTTAAAGGGAACGAAGACCGGGGCGAAGACAAGATCAGAATCAGTGAGCCCCCTCGCCATCTGCAGAGGCTGCGGGCGGAAAGTTCCGAGGACGAACCTCTGCCTCTACTGCGGGGCGCCCATCCTATTCAGGAAGCCGGCGAAAGCCTAGTTTTAAATCGACTGGGCTCCATTATTCCTCGATCGTCCATGACCGTGAAACCTGAAAGGGTATTCATCTCCGTCGACATGGAGGGAATAAGCGGCATAGTGGACCCCTCCCAGACGGGCGGCGACCCCAAGGAGTACGACTACGGCAGGAAGCTCATGGCGGGCGACGTGAACGCCGCCATTGAGGGGGCTCTCGCCGCAGGCGCGAAGGAGGTTGTCGTCTCGGATGCTCACGGCGGGGGGCGCAACATACAGCCCGAGGATCTGAACGAGGCCGCTATCCTCGTCAGGGGGACCCCTAAGCCATTCACTATGATGGAAGGGATCGGCGGCGAATTCGACGCCGCCCTCTACGTCGGCTACCACTCGATGAAGGGGACCGAGAACGGCATCCTCGCACACACAATCTCGGGCAACGTAGTCGACGCCGTCCACATCAACGGCAGGGAGACCGGGGAATTCGGCCTCAACGCCGCTCTGGCTGGCTGGCACGGCGTGCCTTCCGTCTTCATCTCCGGGGACGCCGCTGTCGCCGAGGAGGCAAGGAGCTTCGTCCCTGAGGTAAAGGCGGCGGTCGTCAAGTGGGCGGTTGGCAGGCATGCGGCGAGATGTCTCCACCCGAACAGGGCGAGGACGCTCATCAGGAAGACGGTGGCTGAGGCGCTCGCAAACGTTGAAGCAGTCGAGCCATACTGGGTCAAGGAGCCCGTCGAGGTGAGGCTCAGGTTCAACAGGGAGCAGATGGCCGACCTTGCTTCATTCCTGCCCTACCTCGAGAGGCTGGATGGCAAGACGGTGAGGGGCGTCTTCGACGACTACCCGACAGCCTTTAGAGGATTAAGGGCCGCGATCTACGTCGCCGGCACGACCTAGAGGCGCCGAGCCGACTTCACATCTACGACGGCGGTAGGGAGCAAAAAAGAGCCCTCTCTGCGTAGTAGCTTTTCAAAACCCTTAAGGTAATTGGGTGAGATCTTAATCCAAGGCTAAATTGTTGTCTGACATCGCGGGTTCCCTGACCATGGTTGAAGAGGAGCAGAAGACGGTGCGGCCCTCGAACCTCCCAAGAGTCGACTACCACTGCCACATAAGCATGACAGAGTACGCCGACCCAAAGCACCCGACCGTCATCACCGTCTCCCCGGAGGAGTTCATCGCCGACCTCGACGAGGCGGGGATAGAGAAGGCTGTGATCCTGAGCAGTGCGAGGACGACCCCCGAGCAGGTCTCGGCCTTCGTCGCAGAGGCTCCTGACAGGTTCATCGGCTTCGGATACGTCAACCCGCTGAGGAGGGGCGCCGCCGAGGAGGTGAGGAGGCAGAGGGAGGAGTTCGGCCTCTTCGGCCTCAAGCTATACCCATGCACGGACGGGTATAGCGCGGATGATCCGAAGGCATTCGGGGTCTATGAGATGGCGGAGAGCCTCGAGATGCCTGTGCTTTTCCACCACGCCGGGATGCCTGAGCCCCACGACCTCCTCATCCACACGGACCCCGCGCAGATCGACGTAGTGGCGAGCCTGTACCCGAACATGAGGATCATACTTGCCCATCTCGGCTACCCGAGGGTGGAGGAGACGCTGTATGTCGCGAGGAAACAGAGGAACGTCTGGTGCGACATCAGCTGGCCCTATGGTGACATCAACCACCCAAGCTATCTTTACCTGCTGTGGAGGGACATGCTGACGGCACTGAACATGGGAGTCATTAGCAAGATGGTCTTCGGAACCGACTACCCCGGCGTGAGGCAGAAGCCTTACCTCGACATGCTGCTTGGCATCAACAAGTACGCGACTCACAGGGACCTCATGATACCCGAGGAGAGCCTCCTCGCGATGCTGGACGAGAACGTCAAGCCGCTGCTGCCCTAGCCCCCGCGGGTCAGATCCCTCTTCAGGTCGGCCGTCGCCCTCTGGTAATCCCTCCACATCCTTCCCCCGGTGACGCCGCCGTCGACGACGATGGCCTGGCCGTTGACGTACCTCGAATCGTCGCTTCCGAGCCAGAGCGCCGCCCTGGCGATGTCCTCAGGGAGGATCGGGCCTCTCATGGGCTGGGCCTCCGCGAAGCTCTCAGCGACCACGCCCAGCTTTGCCTCAGCCTCCTCGACGGTCAGGCCCCTGGCTACACCGATCATGGGTGTAGGCACGAAGCCTGGGCAGATGCAGTTCACCCTGACGCCGGCCTCGCCCAGCTCCATGGATACGCTCCGTGTGAGGCCTATGACGCCTGCCTTGGCGGCGCTGTAGATGTGGTTGCCGTAGCCTGCCCTCAGCCCGGCGGTGCTGGCGGTGTTTATTATGCTGCCTGCGCCCTGCCTCCTCATCACGGGCGCCGCGTGCTTCATGCCGAGGAAGACGCCCCTCAGGAGGACGCCGACGATCCTGTCGAAGTTCTCGACGGTCATCGACTCTATCGGGCCGCCCTCGCCGGCGATTCCTGCGTTGTTGAACATTACGTCTAAGCGGCCGAAGGAGGCTATGGTGCTCTCCACGAGCCTCTCGACATCTGACTCCTCGCTGACGTCTGTGTGCTGGAAGAGAACTTCCCCACCCATCTCCTCGGCGAGCTGCCTGCCCTTCCCGTCTTGGATGTCTGCGATTACGATGTTCGCGCCCTCCGAGGCGAAGAGCCGGACGCTCGCCTCGCCTATGCCGCTCGCCCCGCCTGTGACGATGGCGACCTTGCCCTCGAGCCTGCCCCTTGAATCCATGGATACGGATTGGCTGAAATGTTATTTCACGTTATCTGGGATTTCAGGGGCCGGCAAGAAGCGCTCATCGAGCCCTCATCCTGCCCGCGACGGCGTCCTCTATGACCCCTGGTATATTCCTCACGACATCCTCGGGGAGAATGTGGTAACCCTTCTCTGCGAAGACCCTGTCGCCCGCGGCACCGTTAATGAAGGCACCTGCGACGCCCGCCTCCATGGGCGAAACCCCCTGGGCGATGTAGCCCGCCGTCACGCCGGAGAGGACATCACCGGTTCCTCCGACCGTCATGCCCGGGTTCCCCGTCCAGTTGTACCGTGTGTGCCTACCGTCGCTCACCACGTCGACATGCCCCTTCAGGAGGATCGTCGAGCCGAGCCTCCTAGCCTCCTTCTCCACCCTCCTGCCCTTTTCCAGGTAGTCGCCCTCGGCCTCCTCCCCGGTCAGGTCCTCGAACTCCTTGGAGTGAGGCGTGAAGATCGCCGGTGACTTCACCTTGCGCCTCCTCTGGCCGCAAGCCTTCAGCGCGTCGGCGTCTATTAGGGCAGGGAGGTTCCTCCCCTCGACCTCGTCGAGGAGCGCCATCACCTCCCTGACCGTCTCCTCCTCTAGGCCCAAGCCGGGCCCCATGGCTACGGCGTCGACCTTATCGAGGAACTGCACGAGCTGGGCGTGGCCGTCGGGGGACAGACGCTTCCCCTTCAACTTGACAGTTATCATGCTCGGCGAGAAGCCAGCAACCACTCCGGCCGCAGTCTCCGGCACCGCGACGTATACGAGGTCAAGCCCAACGGCGTAGGCCCCCATCGCTGTTAGGGCGGGGGCGCCGGAGTAGGTCTCGCTTCCGCCGACGACAAGGAGGCGGCCGAACATGCCCTTATGCGATTCCGGCTCCCTCCTCCTGTGGACGAGCCTCACGTCGCCCGGACCCGCGAAGAGCTCCGCCTCCGGAGGCAGGCCCAGCGGCGCCACGACGAGCTCCCCGAGCTGCCTCGGATTACTCTTGAATCCGGTCTTCGGCTTGTGGAAGGTGACTGTCATATCGGCCTTCACCGCCTCCTCGGGAGTCTCACCTGTGTCCGCCACCATCCCGGTCGGCAGGTCGACCGAGACCCTGAACGCCTTCGAGGCGTTGACCGCCCTGATC
>CAZYUK010000049.1:0-8558 GCA_964650675.1 uncultured Candidatus Bathyarchaeia archaeon | reverse complement strand
ATCAAATAACATTTACACTTTATACCAATTCAGATCAACTGTAAAACATGCGTAAACCTCAAGGACACGCGGAGAGAGGAGTCAGAGATGGATCCAGTACTTCGTTAATGAGAAACCGGTGGCTCTAAACAAGGAGATAGCGAGCCAAACAGGAGGCGGAGCTGACATCCGTTGGCTATCGCCCCTTAAAGAAGACGAGTACGCAGAGTACCGTGACAATCAATTCCTCGAAAGAATCGGCGTAAAATGCAGAAAACCATTACACGACTTTTGGCCACGGAACGGGCCTCAATGGGACGCATTTGGTAGACGCTCCGATGGAACCGTTATACTTCTTGAGGCGAAGTCGCACTCCGACGAATTAACCTCCGACATGGGGGCAGAAGATCCCTCGAGCATCGATAAAATATCGGAGGCGCTCAGGTTAACCAAGGAGCATTACGGGTAGGTGCTGGTTTCGATTGGACTAAAAACTATTATCAATACGCGAATAGGATCGCTTTCCTCTATTACTTAAGCGAATTATGCAAGATACCGACCACGCTAATATTCCTTTATTTTGCCAACGACTATACGGTGGAGGCGCCATTATCCGTAAGTGAGTGGGGTCGAAAAATATCTGAAGTAAAAAAACAACTCGGACTATCAGCTAAAAACATAAAGAATATAGCTGAAATCTTCATCGAGGTTAAAAAGTGAGAAGAATTCCATCGCGCGCGACCTGAAAACGCCTGGGATGTACGATAAATCCACAATATTCCCCTCGCGCGCGCGGTAGGATTTGAAACCACCCCGCCTCTCTATATGTAGCACGCAGGGGTCGATCCAAGAAACAAGGATTGAAACCTGCGTGAAAACTGATACTACTGCTGTAGTAGTATCTGCACGCAGAGGTCGATCCAAGAAAACAAGGATTGAAACTACAACACGCATCTAACTAATCCATTTCACACACCCAATCAAAACTCGGAGATTTTACATTCATACAGACCTAGCCTAGTAAATGAAGTCACTATGACGCGCCTCTTCCTCGACGTCGAGACCTACAGCCCTGGCCCCCGCCTTACCCACGACGACAGAATCATCGCCATCGCCTGCAAGCCCGAGGGCGGTCAGGAGATCACCTTCAACAGGTACGCATTAGACTCCCTGGGCATAGGCGTCGAAGGCATCCTCATCGTCTCGGACCTCGAAGTTTAAGGGAGACGAATAGAGCAAAGCGCTCCATCAGCCCAGTGACGGCTTCACAGAGGTTGCGAATAAAATGAGCCACGTGCTAAAAAAGGTAGGGGGTATCGTTTAATGGGTGAAAAAAGGTCATTCAACAACCCGCACCGCTGAAAACTGAGATTGACAAACTCAGGACTTGGAGAAGGGTGATGACTGGGACTTCAAGGAATAGGTCAGAAGCCCGTGGCTACTCTTATAGGGCTGATCTAGGAATCGGCAACCTCTAAGGCGAACATAGACTTTATCTTTTAATTATACCTTATTGAAAATGGTGCTTCTATGAGAGACATTGGACTCATCATAGCTCTTTCAGCCATTCTGCTCACCGGGTCAGCCTGCCTCGCCTCGCTTCAAATATGGAGCACCTTACCCGTCGAGCCAATGGCCATCAGGATAGGCGTCATCTCCTCCTCGACACAATCTTTGACCTCCGTGAAGACGCTGATGGGCTTAGCCGAGGAGGACATCAACTCCTACTATAAGAGCAAGGGACAGGACATTACATTCAGATTTGAGATAAGCGATGCGGCTGGAAGCAATGAGGCCCACCTAGACAGGGTCAAGGAGTTCAAAGCCGGGGGGATAAACATCGTCATAGGCGGCGCCTGGAGCAGCCAGGCCAGCGCCTCGCTGTCATACGTGAACGAGAACGACATGCTGCTGATCAGCCCGTGCTCGACCTCACACGCCCTGGCGATCCCAGGCGACAACCTCTTCAGGATCTGCCCAGACGACGCGGTTCAGGGCCGAGTGATGTCCGAGGTGCTATGGAGCTGGGGCGTCAAGGCGATCGTCGTCATCCAACGGGGGGACGACTGGGCCGACGGCATCTACGACGCAATATTCCGGAACTTCCCTGAAAAGGGCGGCTTCATAGCTGCAAGGAGCCGCTACGATCCCATGAACATCGACTTCGGGGAGTGCCTGAGGCTGGCCGAGGAGGCGGCGCAGGAGGCCGTCAGCCAGTACGGCAAGGATCATGTGGCCGTCGAGGTGCTGGGCTTCCACGAGGTCGCCGATCTAGTCACAACGGCGAAGGACTACCCCACGATCTACGGCCTCTACTGGTTCGGATCTGATGGCACAGCCCTCAACATAGCCCTCTCGGATAACGCCCCTAAGGAGGCGGATCACCTGAAGATTTTCAGCCCCCTTACGGCCCCCGTGGAGTCCCAGGGAATCAGGGCGCTTAGGGACAGGTACCTCTCCTCAACGGGCAAAACACTCGAAGCATACCAGGCGGAGTTCTTCGCCGCGAACTGGTATGACGCCGCCTGGATATGCGCCAAGGCGGTCCTAGAGGCCGGCACGACTGATACGGACAAGGTGAAGGAGGCCTTACCCAGGGTCGCTGACAACAACTATACCACCGGGCTGTGCAGGCTGAACCCCGCCGGCGACAGGGAGACGGCAGACTACATCATCTGGGGTTACCGCCTCGTCGATGGGATATGCGAGGACACGAGGTATGGGCTCTACGATGGCCTGAAGGGTGAGGTAACATGGGATGCGGAAATGCTGGGCCATAACAACGGCTCCTGAGATGGAGCGACAGTTCTAGTCTATGACAGACGTGTATATGGCTGACGTCGATAGGATTCTAGATGACGCCCCGGAGAACGGCGGTGTGCTTGAGCAGTCTCTCTCCTTAGGGTACCAGCTTGATTATCCCTGAATCGGCTTTTAACCACCAGGAAGAACAGTGACTCTCTTGACAACGCTGTTGAAATCTAAAACCAGAATACCAGCCCTGGGCGTGGTAAAATCTAAACTCCAGACGACACGACTCTCCCCCGGCTGAACCGTTGCGAATCGGTAAATATAATCCACATAGACGGAACTAATCCTCCACTTCTCCATGGGCTCGTCCAAATAGCCGAAGTGAAGCACGTATGGGCTGAAATTTTCATATGAGAGAGGACTTGAACCCGAGTTGTAGATTTCAAGAGTAGCCGTCCCACCCTGACCAACTGTATATACCTCCCTGTCGGTTTTAATCCTAGCAACAAGCTGACCTTGGATGATCTCGACGCTGCCCCTTGTACCGTTGACATCTATGCTGAAGACTCCAGGTACAAGCGCAGGGTAATGGAAGCCCGCGCGTGCGTATGTCTCTCCGGGACGCAGAGTTATGGCCCCAATGGGGCTAATTCCACGTATGTGGCGTTTAAGGAACTGACCCTCGTATCCAGCCTCGACGTATAGCATGTTTTCTGGCGTGAAGGTTACTGGGTTTGACGTTGGGTTGTAGTACTCGAAGGTGGCGTTGACTGGTTCAACCGCATTATAGTACTCTTTGCTGAAATGTAGTCTAGCTATCAGCCCATTACTTAGCGGCGTCCCGCTGATGTAAGGTGGCACATTAACTGTTAAAGCGGCCGCGAAGGCGACAGCTACTATAAACGATGTTAGGGCTACCCACTTGGTAGATGAGTCCATATCTGTACTTTCCTGAGGCTCTCCTAAAGTCCTCTTTTACGTTCTATTATATCTAGTTTTAAGATACGGTTAAATACGTCAACTATTTTCAGTTAACATGATCTGCCCTTATCCTTCAGAACGGCGTACCTGACAGGCAGGGAGACCGGAATCTGGGACCTCCGCAGGAGAAATCTGAGTCAGTCCGAGATTGGCCGCCGTCTCAGAATCAGCAGGCAAGCCATAAACAAGTCCCTAAACCTCATAGACTCCAAGGTCGAGCAGGCGTTCAACGAAGCAATCGAGGCGAACAACCTCGAGGCCAGGAGCATGAACCTCGTCGACGGCGTGATGGAGGCATACAGCCCAGCGTACAGGGTACAGGTCATTGTCAGCCTCTCTAGCGTCAACGGCGTAAGGGTCTGGTACCTCTACGAGGGGAACTGCGGCAGCTGCGGCAGGGCACGCTCCTGCAGGAAGATGCTCGAGGACGAGGCCGACGAGAGGGGAATAGAGCTCGCGAGTGACGAGAGGGGAATTCAGCCCACAGAGCTCGCGCTGAACATCTTCTCAAGGTACATCGGAGGTGCTTCTGGAGACGTTGAAAAGGCGTAACGAGGGCAAACACGACGCGTGCCCCATTCCGCCGGGCATCAGACCAGAGGAAAGGGACTTGAAGCCAAACATGTACCTGCCGAGCTTCCTCGACCGCTTCTTCGAGGATTGGAGGAAGGTGACACTGACCCTCGGCGTCGCCGCGGTGGTGATGGCATACAGCTTCCTGATGGTGCCGCCTCCCATAGTCTCGTTCCCGAAGTCTCCGAATACGTGGGATCAGCCGATTCCTGAGCAGAACTACACCCAGCCCGAGGCAGGGCAGTGGGCGCCGAGATACGAGAAGGAGATCGTCTTCGAAGATGACACCGTGCTGAACGGCTCGCGGACGCTCGTCCTAGAGAACTGCTCATGCGTGTTCAACGGGCTTCTGCTCGTCAAGGACGACGCGAGACTAATCCTGAGGAACGCGGATGTCTTCGTACGGAAGAAAAGTGGATGGACCGGCCTGGACATCGTCCCATTCCCCTACTACTTCGCGTTCATGAACTCCTCCTCACTCGAGGCGTACAACTCCACGATCTTCTTTCACGATGTAGGTTTCTTCGATTCAAGCAGCGGCTTCTTGGACTCATCCCAGATGCCCACGGCGACTTTCGACGCCTACGACGAATCACGAATCCAGTTCAACAAGTGTTCCATTAATATAATCGGCACTTTCGACGACTCCTCGATCACAGTAAGGGACTCCAGCATTGAAACAATCCATTCCTTCTACACACAGTATTGGCTGCAACCAGTCACCTTTACGTGTAATTCTATCGATGTCTACTCCTCGAGAATAGGCAGGCTACAACTGAAGGTCTGGGACTCCAAGATCGTTCTGGACAAGCCAATAAAGGGATTCTTCACAAACTGGAACCCAAATGTCGACTTATGCGGAGGTGGCGAATCGCTTAACATAACCCTCCACTACTCTGAGCTGCTCTCCCAGCCAGACCTATGGTTCAACAACTGCACCGTAGAGGTGCAGGGCCAGGAGGGTCTCGGCACGATAGTCGCCGAGTCTAGCTCACTAATATTCAACAAAAGCGCTTGCACGGCCTTAGAGGTAGCGAGATGTGAGAAATTTGAGGTTATTGACAGCCTTACAAATTGGCTCGACATCGGCAAGGGGGTTGACGCAGTTGTTAGGAGAACTAAGGCTAAATATCTCCTCTTTATTGATGTGGACGGCATCCTCGAGTTCGATCAGGTTAAGGCGACCAAGTTCATGGTGTTCTCCTCTGCGACTACTTTGAATTCCGTAGACTGGTACTGTCATTTAAAGGGGAGCCTGCTTATCGAGAACAGGACCTCATACGACATCGACGGCAAGTTCAAGATCATAAGAAGTTACGATGTCATCGCGGTGAAGGGTGACCGGGCCTACCCCGGCGCAAAGCTTTCACTGAAGGACGGCGGGGGTAACCTCATCTGGCGCGGGGAGACCGACGGCGAGGGCAGAGGCAGCTTCAACCTGACCCTCGTGAAGCTTTGGAAAACAGAGGAATACGTATACGTCACCAACGTCACGGACTCCTATAGCCTCGAGGCTGTAGCCGACGGCGTCAAGTCCAACGCCACAGTGAACATCCTGTCTCAGACCCCGATAATATTCTCATTCCCGTCCGAGCCCCAGAAGCCGCTCTGGGCAGAAAACTGGTTCCTCACCGCAGCGAGCAGTATGACTATACTCGTCGTCAGCGGCGGGTTCTTATTCAGACGCTTGATCACGAGAAGGCAGAGACAGTATAGTATCGAGAGACGCTAAAGACCTTCGACGCGCGTGGCGTCGATGACCCTGTATACGACGACCTGAACCGTACAAGGCTCAGGATGGTCCTCCGAATTCACGAACGGGTCGAGGAGGCGGATCATCGAGAACCCGAGCATCGCCTTCTGAGGACCTACAAGATGACGCCGTAACCGCCCTCACCCTTGTGCTGTGGGGGAGGATGAAGAGGCCTGAGCCAGCGTTCATATCCGGCCTAGCCAAGTATAACAAGTATAACTTTATAAATTTCGTGGCACGGATCATCGTGGGGAAGATGCATGGGTTCGACCATCGTCATCAAGGACGTGGACGATGAGGCCTTCAGGAACCTCAAAGGCGAAGCCATGAGATCCGGGTTGAAGGTCGGCGAAGCCGCGTCACAGTCCTTCAGGTTCTGGGTCCAGCAGCGTGGGCTCCGCCGAATCAGAGATGTGGACAGGCAGAGGAGGGCGGCGGAGATCATCGACCGAAACCGATCTAGGACCGCGCCCCGCGGGGACTGGTCCTCCGTGGATGTGGTTAGAGGGTGGAGAGAGGCTCGCAGACCATAGTCGTGGACGCCTCGGTCGTCATCAAGTGGTTCATACCCGAGGTCGACTCCGATAAGGCGGTCAGGCTCAGGGACAGGCACATCGAGGGCTCTCTGACGCTGCTCGCGCCTGACCTGCTCGTGTACGAGGTGGCGAACGCCCTCTCCTACCACCCCGACCTCTCCTTGAAGGAGATAAAAGAGGACCTGGAGGCGCTCCTAATGCTGGACCTCGACCTGATCCAGCCCTCAGGCGAGTTCGTCTCATCCATCGCCGAGGACGCGAGGAAATACTCCGTATCCGTGTACGATTCGAGTTACCTTGCACTCGCCGAGGCAACCTCCTCATGCCTAGTCACCGCCGACGAGAGGCTGCATATGAGGGCGAAGAAGGCTGGATGCATACAGATGCTTGACGAGTACGACGAGTCTCAACCCGGTACACGCAGAAATTCAAGAGACGACAGGACCAAGAGATGAGATGATTTAAACAAGAAGAAACTTTACGAGGCGTAAGATGAACCCTTTTTGCTTTATGACTAGCTGGTGGTCATAACGCGCTGTATAAAAAACGTAGGGGGGTACCTCCGAATGGACGAAAAAAAGGTCATTCGGAGCGTCGATGGTCAACATGCCCGCCGCAGACCTGTAAAAAAGAGTAGGGGGTACCCATTTTAGGAGGAAAAAGGCGCTTAAAATTGACCCAGCCATCCGATGCTATTCAATTCAATGAATGACAAATCGAAAGGACCTGAAGGGATCTCGGGCATCTACCTAATCGGGACGCCGAGCCTCGCCAGCGCCACCTCGACCCTCCTCCTCTCCCACCCCTTCAGCCCGCCGTCGAGGGCAGCGAAATCGACGCCGTCCATCGTCCTCTCGACCATCTGCCCGTACAGCTCATCGGTCAGAAGGTCGAGAGCGTACTTCGCCGCGACGTGGCCGAAGGCGGTCTCCCTCTCCATGACGCTGAAGGTCGGGCAGTAGTGGCCGCCCCCGAAGCCTACCGCGACAGGCGCCTCACCCTCCGCCCTGACACCCCTCACAATCGCCTCAGCCAGGTACCGGCAGACCGCCTCGTCCCGCCACTGCCCCTCGCCGCTGCCCACCTCAGCGAAGAACATCGACGTCTCGAACTGGGTGGGGCTGTGATGCGTAGCCTCGAGGCTCACCTGGAAGCCACGCGGCGGGTCAGCTGAGAGTTCCATGAAGACATCCCTCATCGGGTTCGCGAGCGTCCTCTGAAGCTCACGCGGCCTGCCTCCGAAGACAGCCTTGCCGAAGTTGCCAGTCGGGTGGACCGTGAGGCAGGGCCGCCCGCTCTGAGACCAGTGGCGGCTCGCCATGACGAGGTAGCCGACGCCAAGCCGCCTAGCCAGGCCGTCCAGGTCCGCGGGGTACGGGCTCGGGCTCGCCGGCGTCTTGTACTCCTCGGCGGGCACTATGAGGGGGTCGATGACCACGAGGTAGACCTCGCCCATCCTGAGAAGGCTTGGATCATCCATCTCGGCGAACCCCATCCCCCTGAAGGCGCCGAGCATCGTCACGCCAGCAGGGTCCGACTTCGAGAGCACGATCGCCTTATTCGCCATGAGCTGCACCGGTCAACGTGGATACGCGCTCAGGATTGTTAAACGTAACCCCCCGGCAGGGTGAGGCAACGGGATCCTGGGTCCCCTAATTATTTAACCGGCACCGCCTCATTGGTAGGGGAGAGGCGTCTTGCCCGGGGCGAGGAAGGAGGCGGTGCAGATCCGGTTCGAGATACTGGAGTACCTCTACTACAACCCTGAGCCCCAGCCGAGAACCCACGTCTGGAGGAAGGCGACGACCCTCAGCTACGACGACTTCCAGCGCCACCTCGCCTACCTCGCCAAGAAATCCATGGTGGCAGAGGATGGCGACGGGAACAGCACCATAACCAGGCAGGGAAGAGAGGTCTACGAGAGGCTGAGGAACGTCCTGCCCTCGATCCTCTAGGCTTCACCTCTGGTGCAAACGCCTTATCAA
>CAZYUK010000048.1:0-8660 GCA_964650675.1 uncultured Candidatus Bathyarchaeia archaeon | reverse complement strand
CCTCCATGCAGGAGGTAGCCAGCGAACTAGGGCTGTGAGGAGACAGATTTGGTATTGAAGGAGGAGATTAGGAATAGGATCATAAGGATCATCGCAGCCACCCGGTTTCCCTTCGTCGACCAGACTGACTGGGGCGAAGGATATGTGACCATCGTGAACGACGAGGTCAAGAGGAGAGGTATCGAGACGGAGGAGGGCGTCGTATACCCGAGCATTGTCATAACCCTAGCCGATGGCAGGATGCAGGAGATAGGCGAGGTCGAGCCCGAGGATGGTGTGACGGTCGCCCAGGTCCCCAAGTGGAAGCTGTTCTCCGAGACCGCCGGCATGGGTAGGTGCGCCAAGAAGTTCTTTCTCTACGTCCCTAAGGGGCTTGAAGAGAAGGCTCAGAAACTACTCGAGAATAATAGAATAGAGTATGCGGGTCTCCGAACGTATGGCATAATTGATGGCAATCTAGTGGTCACACCTATCACCACACCGGATGATGAACACGATCACAGGTAGAGCATTTTCTGTACCTCCGTTCTCCCTATTACTGGATACATCAGCCTCATAGGATAAACACAATTCGCCTAATACTCAGGTGTCATACCATGGTAAAATGCGGTGTATGTGGGGCAGAGGTGAAGGAGCAACCAAGGATCACATCAGAAGGAAAATGCTCAATATGCGGAGCTAAACTAACAATCAAGAAATAAGTGCCACGATCGACGTATTGAATATTTTTACTTAACTCATGGTTCCGAAGGGGAATAAGCCCGCTGAGACCCATGCAAATAGTAGGGAGTTGAATATTGCACCAACCCCGATTCTGCCAGTCAGCTTATAGAGCCACCACGAGGAGAATGTGGAGATCAGGAACAAGGGCAGGATAGCCCACAGGAACTCTACGAAGAAACCGATGAAGCCCGGTATCAGCCTGAAGTTGGAGGCGAACATGGGGATGTATTGCACGAGCAACAGCCCCAAGTAGGGCATTATCTTCAACCTTGAGACCCTCATTAGGTTGCCAGCCGTTGAGCCTGCAGCCTGTCTATCTCTGTAGACATGGAGATAGAGGCCCTCTGCAGAGAAGTAGACGAGGTAGAATGGGATGAAGAGGGGTAGGACCTTAAGTCGGTCGAGGCTTAGGCTGCCGAAGATGGGGACTATCATCTTGAGTTTCTCGGTAAAGAGAGCCTCGCAGGACCAGGCGAGCGAGTAGAGGATGACGAATACCGCCGCTGAGAGAACGAGGTCCCATGCCTTGAAGCTCCTCTTCAAGACCTCTTTTAGGTTGACGTTTCCTTTAGGCTGTCTATCGGCCATGATCTTTAAGATGAGGAGGCCAAAAGCGCCAGTCAGCGAGAGCCACCATGCCATGGACGAACCGAAGATGAGGGGCGGAAAGACAACAATGGCGCCAGCGAACATAGCTGGCAAAAAGAGGATTAGCCCTAGGCCACCCCAGACCAGCACCGAGTTCCTCTCCCTGAGGAACCTGTGCCCTACGATGGGTCGCTCCCCCAGCCGCTCCCCAAACCAGGCTGTAACGATCCTAGACAATGGCGCGATCAGACCGACAAAGGCTATGAGGGATACAGCGAGCACGGCCTCCCTGTAAAGGTAGTTTAGCCCCGAGCGTGTGGTGTCGGGTAGGCTGCTTGCGAAGGCGCGGCTTATCCAGTCGACGACATCCGAGACCAACGCCGGCGTGACAGGCTCGAGGAGGTGGATGGTGGTGACGAAAAGTTCTCTCGCGTTCATCGAGGCAAAGGAGCCGTAGAGTCTCCCAATCGTGATCTGCTCAGTTGTCCCGAAGGCTTGGTGCAGGGATGCATCTAATCCTTGGAGGTCGAAGAGAATGTCCTGCTCCCCCACGGCTATGAGCAGGTTCTTCGGGAACGTGGGGCTGAGTGTCCCATATGACGGGTCCTCGCTGCGCTCTTCCACGCCTCCTCCGATGAAAACTGTTACCACAACGGCGTCGTCTTCATAAGCAGCCCTTCTCGCAGCCCCAGCGCCGAGGCTATGGCCGACAACCCCTATCGAGTTGTGATCTACATAGAGTTTCGACTTCACGAAGTTGATGGCGTCGATGAGGCCAAGCGAAGGATCACCTGAACTCAGGCTGCCTCCCGAATCGCCGTGGCCGGAGAGGTCTACAGTGAGGGCCACGAAGCCCCTCCTGGAGAGCTCCAGGGCGATACCGCTCAGCGTCTCCTTGGCATTACTTATACCGTGAGCGAGGACTATGGCTGGTCTTGGGCTGTCTGGGCGTGCTTCAGAAGGAATATAGAGGAGGCCGCTCAGCTCGAAGCCGGCCGCGGGTATCTTGACATCCTCCATCTTTACCTGGCCAAAATCGGCGTCGAGGCGGTTCGCCGCGTAGATTCCTCCCAAGAATATCATCAGGAGCAAGATGAGATTGAGGTAGTCCCCCCGGAGGTGCAACTTGGATTCAAACAGAAACGGGCTGCCTTAGGTTAAAAAATGAGGCGGTGGGTGATGCCTGTACAATAATTGGGTTATGCTTTGTAGACAGTTTTTCCACCTAGGAATGTCCTGAGAACCTTAGTATCCTTGATTTCGTCCTCTGGGCAGGTAAGTATGTCGCGATCTATGATGACCATATCCGCGAGCTTCCCGGGCTCGATGCTCCCCTTCAGGCTCTCCTCGAAGGTGAGGTAGGCTCCGTTTATCGTGTACATCCTTATAGCCTCTTCCCGGGTTACGCTCTGCTCATTTCCCATCTGTGTGCCCTTCACCTCGGTTCGCCTGGCTACGGCGGCCCAGAGGCTCGGGAAGGGGGGATATGGGGTTACCGGCGAGTCGGTGCCAGCTGCGACCATGACCCCCTTGTCGATCCATGCCCTGTGGGGCTTGAGCCACTCGCTCCTCTTAGGGCCAACATTCTCGTAGTAGCTGTCCCCGAGGTAGTACAGGAAGCTCGGCTGGCTCGCGACCTGGATGCCCAGCTGCCTGCATGTCTCGAAGTTCTCCTCACTCGGCTGGTAGGCGTGGATGAGGTAGAAGCGCCTCCCCTTGATGGGCTTGACATTATTGGTCTTCTTGAAGGCTTCTAGGACGATGTCCATGGCCCGACCTCCTGCACAGTGTATGCCGACGAGCATTCCGCGCCTATTGGCTGCGTCAACGAGTTTCTGAAGCTTATCGGTCGGGACGGTCAGGAGCCCATAGGTCTTAGGCTCCCCTTCGTAGGGCTCCCGGAGGAGGGCGGTCTTCCCACCTATTCCCCCATCTATGAGCAACTTGAGCCCCTGGAACCTGAGCATGTCACTGCCGTAGCCCGTTATCATCGGGAACCTGTTGATCCTCTCCAAGCTCTTCTCGGTTGGTTCGTCCTCGTTGATGCCCCTAAGCATCGTGTTAACCCTGACCTCGAGGAGCCCCCTCTTCAAGGCCAGCTGGTAGGCGACCATCTCATCATCCGTGATGCCGGCTTCTATGACGCTGGTTATGCCTACTGCCTTGAAGGCGTCGGAGGCGGCCTTGATCTCAGTAATCTTCTTCTCTATGTCGTCGGGGGGGATGTGGCTCCTGACGAGGGTCATGGCCGGCGACTCCTCGAGCATCCCTATCGGCTCACCCTTATCGTCCTTCACTATCCTGCCACCGACTGGTTGGGGGGTATCTTTGGTGATTCCGGCGACTTCCAGCGCCTTACTGTTGACCACGGCTAGGTGACCGCAGGTCCTTGTTAGGATCGCTGGGTTATTCGGGGCGACTTTATCGAAGTCATATCTAGTCGGGTTCCTGTGTTCTGAAAGCTTAGCCTGATCCCAGCCCCTGCCGATGATCCATTCACCAGGCTTTATTTTCTCGGCCTTCTCCTTCACAGCGGCGGCTATATCTACTATTGACCTCATGGGCGGTGTGCGGCAGTTTATGATTGTCAGCGTGTTTCCCGTTGAGATCATGTGAAGGTGGCTGTCATAGAGGCCCGGCAGGACTATCTTGCCTTCGAGGTCGATGACCTCTGTTTTCAAGCCTCTAAGTCTCTTAATCTCATCGTTGGAGCCTACGGATAGTATCCGACCGTCCTTGACGGCGATCGCCTCGGCTATACCAAAATCCGCATCTACCTTCACGATCTTACCATTAATGAGGATGAGATCGGCGGCACATGCTTGATTGGCTGACATAATCGTTCGTATAGTGAACGGTTCGGAGCCAATATATATTTGCGGCCTAGCCGAGTGAGATTGTCAGCTCCTGGACCAGTAGCTCAGGGACAAATCCACGTCCCTCCTTAGATAATCTTACGAAGCCGATCCTCTCAAGAAATTTTATATCATTGTAGACATTTTTTACGTTCCTATTAAGGATGCCAGCGAGCTCGTTTATTGAGGACGCCCTGCTCACAACGAGTCTGTCCAGGAGCTCTATCCTCGATGAGGTGAGCCCCCTAAGCTCCTCGATGCCGAGAGGCGTATCCTCTTCAGTATAATAATCGTAATCCTCTCCTTCGCTGTAGGCCCTCAGGGCGTGGATCATGCTGCTCCACTCGACGTAATCGTTAAACCTCTCCCTGTCCATCCGTCCCTGGATGAACTCCTCATGGAGCTCCTGGAATCTGTTACCATACTTCTCCTCGAGCTTGGCTAATCTATCTGTGACTTCATTCATAGGGACGCGCCTGACGCTGCTCAACCTCATATCGATCATTGGTTTTGATGCCAATAAACGCTTATTACTTGTTCCTTGATTTTTCAGGGGTAGAGAAGAGATGAACTCTAAGATAAATAGAGTTAGTGACCTCGTTTGGGAGATACCGAGGGACGCGAACCCGAACATGAGGGTTCCGGCTAGGATCTACGCCGACGAGGCGCTCCTCATGGGGATGAGGGACGACGAGACGCTTAACCAGAGCGTCAACCTCACACAGCTTCCGGGCATACTTAAGTATGGCATCACGCTGCCTGACGGTCATCAGGGCTACGGCTTTCCTATCGGTGGCGTGGCGGCATTCGACGCCGAGGAGGGAATTATAACGCCAGGCGGTGTCGGATACGACATCAATTGTGGCGTCCTCCTGATGCGTTCTGATCTCAAGTACTCCGAGGTGAGGCCGAAGGTGGGGGAACTCATCGACAGGATTTTCAACCTCGTCCCATGTGGCGTGGGGGTCGGTAGCAAGGTCAGGCTTAGTAATCAGGAGCTTGACGAAGCTGTCTCGGGTGGGGTAAACTGGGCGATAGAGAGGGGCTATGGCTGGGATGCCGACTCAAGGCACATGGAGGAAGGTGGATGCATGAAAGAGGCGAATCCGGACAAGGTCTCGGGCAAGGCGAAGGGAAGAGGGGCAAGCCAGCTCGGTACCCTGGGAGCCGGGAATCACTTCCTCGAGGTCGCTAGGGTTCAGGAGGTTTATGATCAGGAGGCTGCGAAGGTCTATGGTATAATCGAGCCAGACCAAGTCGTCTGTTGGATACACACGGGATCAAGGGGTTATGGCCACCAGATAGCCACAGACTACATCAGGGTCATGGAGCAGGCCTCAAGCAAGTACAAGATTTCGCTGCCTGATAGGGAGCTTGCCTGTGCGCCACTGAAGAGTGGGGAGGCAGAAGACTACTATGAGGCCATGGCATGCGCGGTGAACTGGGCGTTCATAAACCGCCACATCGTCTTGCACCAGGTCAGGAGGGCATTTGAGCAGACATTCAAACGGAAGGCGGAGGACATGGGGCTGGACCTCGTCTACAGCATGACTCATAACACGGCGAAGAAGGAGGATCATGTCGTAGAAAATAGGAGGGTTAAGTGCGTCGTCCATAGGAAGGGGGCATCAAGAGCCTTCGGCCCAGGCAGAGAAGACCTTCCGGATGATTATAAGCAAACAGGGCAGCCAGTACTCCTCGTCGGAACCATGGGAACCGCTAGCTATCTCTTGAAGGGGACGGAGAAGGGGGAGGAGATAAGTTTCGCTAGCACGGCCCATGGGGCTGGTAGGGTCATGTCACGCGCTGGGGCAAGAAGGCGCTCCACCGCTAATGAGATCGTCGCTGAACTGAAGCGGAGGGGTGTCGTCATTCGTGCAGCCAGCGGTAGAGTGGTGGAGGAGGAGAGCCCTGATAGCTACAAGGACATCCATAGGGTCGCCGATGTGAGTCACAGGCTCGGCATCGGTCGGAAGGTCATGATGTCGGTTCCCATCGCGGTGGCGAAGGGCTGATTGGCCCTATAACCAGCTTTTCTTCCTAAAGTAATGAATCATGTAAGCCGCGGTAGCGAGCATTATCAGTAAGGTTAATGGGTAGCCCCACCACTTGTCGAGCTCTGGCATGTAGCGGAAATTCATGCCATAGAGGCCTGCGATGAAGGTGAGCGGGATGAATATCGTGCCGACGACTATTAGGACCTTCATTATCTCGTTCATCCTGTTGCTGATGCTGGTCAGGTAGATGTCGAGCATCCCTGAGAGGAGGTCCCTGTTCGTCTCGACGGCATCCATGATCTGGATCGTGTGGTCGTAGAGGTCGCGTAGGTAGATGCTCGTCGATGGTTTTATGATCGGGGTGTCGCAATGCTCCATGAAGCTTATGACCTCCCTCATTGGCCAGACGGAGCGACGCAGGACGATCATCTGCCTCTTAACCCTGTATATCTGCTGAAGCGTATCCATCGTGGGGTTGGTCACCAGCTCGTCTTCGAGGTCCTCTATCTTATCGCCGAGTTTCTCCAAAATCAAGAAGTAATTGTCAACGACGGCGTCGAGGAGGTTGTAGGCTAGGTAATCTGTGCCCATCTTCCTGATGACTCCCTTGCTGTTCTTGAGTCTATCCCTGACAATATTGAAGACATCCCCAGGCTTCTCTTGGAAGCTGACGACGGTATCTGAAGTGAATATTAGGCTCACCTGCTCCTCGGAGACCTCGAACTCCTCAGTCAGTCCGAGCATTTTTAGGATGATGAAGATGTAACCCTCGAACTCCTCGATCTTCGGTCTTTGCTTGGTATTTTGGACATCCTCGATGAGGAGGGGATGAATGTTGAGCCGCCTGCTAAGCTCGTTGACGAAGTTCATGGAATGCTCATTGACATCTATCCACCTTACGCCTTAGTCAATTCCTCTGAAGCACTCCTCGACGGTGTCAACGTGCCTCTCTTCGAAGTTCGACTCGTCGTAGTGGATCAAGGTCGCCTTCGAATTGCCGGTTTTGCCCGTGTCTTGTCCACCTTCCTGTTTTAGATTGAGACTGTTTGTATTCAATATAGATATTACTGATTTAGAGGGTTTAATTACTAATAAATAGGTATTTATATCGCCTTATTACCCATTTTTGGGAATGAAGTTGTCCTGCAAGGCTGTCAGGCCATATCTGTGGTTCACGCTTTACAGCCTCATGAGGCTAGGTGCTGTAAAGGTCCCCATCAAGGTCTCGACTACGGAGCTGAGCAGGGTCATCGGAGGTTCTCAGCAGTCGGCGTCCCGTCATCTCCAGCTGTTAGAGGAGGGGGGTCTAATTAACAGGAGGATCGACTCTGAGGGCGGTATTGTCGAGATAACCGAGAAGGGCGTCGAGGAGCTCAAGGGTGTCCTCGTCGACCTGAAGGCCTTCATAGAGGGGGAGGAGGCTGAAGCCTTCATCTTCGAGGGCGAGGTTGTCAGCGGCCTGTACGAAGGCGCCTATTATATCGGTAAGGGGGGTTACAGGGACCAGATCAGGGAGAAGCTTGGGTTCGATCCGTACCCTGGGACGCTTAACGTGAAGATAGGGCAGGAGGACTATGAACGGAGGCGGAGGCTCGAGGGAAGGCCCGCCGTTTTAATCGAGGGCTTCAGGAACGGGGAGCGTGCCTTCGGCGCCTGCAGGTGCTATCCCCTCCTCGTCAACGATGAGGTGGAGGGTGCCCTGATAGTTGCTGATAGGACGACCCACGATGCTGGCGTGATGGAGATTGTGAGTCCTGTGTACCTCAGGAGGCATTTCGGCCTGTCAGACGGCGACAGGGTCAGGCTCGCCTTTTCGAATCGTTCAGTATCTTACGCCTGATCTTCGATGAGCTGTTTAGGTCCTCCTCGCCGAACCTGCCGACCTGGACGACCTTGAGCCTCAGATCCTTCCTGTCCTTGATGGCGAGGACCTGCTTCATTATATCTTCTTGGTCGTGGCCAACCGCGACGATGTCGGGCTTGACTCGGTCAAGGACAGATTCGAGGTCCATGTCCTTGTATCCCAGGATCGCCTCATCCACTACCCTGAGGGACTCCACGAGCGCCCTCCTCTGGCTCTCGGGGATGACCGGGTCCCTGCCCTTGTTCTTCCTCACTGTGTCATCGGTGGCGACTACGACGACGAGCCTCGCATCTGGGCCGCCGAGCCTCTTCGCCTCCTCAAGGAACCTTATGTGTCCGTAGTGTAGGAGGTCGAAGACGCCTGAGGCGAGTACCTTTGTCAACAGTTTTCACCACTCAAACTTCGCTAGGCCTAGGAGCCTGAGTGCATCCAGGATGCCCTCGGCGTAGGCGACGCTGGTCAGGGCCGCGGGTTTGTTGTCAGCAGCGTAGTATTCCGCGTCTCTGAGGTATCGCTCTGCGTGCTCCCTGAGCTCCTCAACCTTCGCCTCGTCTATTATCCCCGACAGTTCGGTGAGCCTCATCTCTTCGAGCACCTTATGGCACCCCTCCGCATATTTCTCTATTAGCCTAT
>CAZYUK010000047.1:0-8746 GCA_964650675.1 uncultured Candidatus Bathyarchaeia archaeon | reverse complement strand
CGTGGTTGTTCAGCGTGGGGCTGCCCACAAGCACGGCCTTCGCCTCGAGCAGCTCCGTTACGACGTCGCTGTTGTGCGAGGATGAGAGGCTGAAGAGCTTGACCTCGACGCCGCCAGCGGCGACGCCCTCGGCGATCGCCCTCGCCACCTTCTCGGTGCTGCCCCACATCGTGTCGTAGACGATGACGGCCTTCCTCTTAGTTTCCCCGGCCAGCCACCTACTGTAGGCGTCGAGGATGAGCCCGGGCTTGCTGCGCCAGATGACGCCGTGGCTCGGTGCTATCATGTCGACCTTGACGCCGGATAGGGCGTTCACGGCCCTCCCCACGCTCCTCCACAGGGGCATCAGTATGTTGGCGTAGTAGCTCGTGGCCTCCTGCATCAGCACGGCCCCGTCGACCTCGTCGTCGAACCGCCCGCTTGAGGCGAGGTGCTGGCCGAAGGCGTCGTTGCTCAGCAGCAGCCTCTCCTCTGGCATGTAGCTGACCATCGAGTCGGGCCAGTGGGCCATAGGCACGGGGACGAACGTCAGGCTCCTCTTCCCCAAGCTCAGGCTCGGCTTCTCCTCGATCGAGGTGATCTTGAGGCCCTCCCCGTAGTATCTCTGAAGGGTCATCCTACCCCGGCTAGTGGCGACGACCTCTGCCTGAGGCGCCTCCTCGATCATCCTCCTGATGCTGCCTGAGTGGTCAGGCTCGGCGTGGTTCGAGACTATGTAGTCGATCTCCTTGGGGTCTACGATCTCCCTGATGTGGCTGAGCTGATCCTCGGCGAACGGCGCCTTCACGAAGTCGACGAGCGCCACCTTCTCATCCACGATCAGGTAAGAGTTGTAGGTCGTCCCCCTGTGGGTTATGTAGCCGTGGAAGCTGCGGACGCCCCAGTCGACGGCGCCAACCCAGTAGACACCGTCCATGAGCTTGATCAAAAAAGCACCTTAGGATCGTCTCGGGAAGGATTGGATAAAAGGCTTATGTGATTCGCCCCGCCAGAGGTATACCATGGAGTTGGCCGTCTCAACCCTCTTCATGAGGGCTCAGCCCTTCGAGGATGTCCTGCGAGAGCTCCCGAGACTAGGCACCGGGCACGTGGAGCTGATCGACTCAGGCCCCCACACCCTCACATCTGAGAGGGTGGCCAGGCTGAGGGAGCTGAGGGCATCCTACGGCCTCGACTACAGCGTCCACGCTCCATGGGCTGACACGAACCTCTCCGCCGATGACGACTCCATAAGGGGCCGGATAATCGAGCGGCTGCAGGAGTCTGTAAGGTGGGCCGGCCAGATAGAGGCACACGCCCTGGTCTTCCACCCAGGCTGGAGGACCTTCGTCGAGAGCTCCTCGCCGAGCAGGGGCTGGAGGCTGAACCTTGAGTCCGTGAGGATGGTCCTGGGATGCGCCCAGGAGCACGGCGTCGAAGCCCTCATAGAGAACGTCCCCGGGCCGACCCCCTTCTACCTGAAGACCGTCCGGGACTTCACACGGTTCTTCGAGGAGCTCGGAGTCGAGGCGGGGATGACCCTGGACATTGGCCACTCCAACCTCATCGGCGAGACGGAGCCCTTCCTCGAGAGGTTCGGGCCGAGAATAAGGCACATCCACGCCCACGACAACCTCGGCGACGCCGACAACCACCTCCCGATAGGTGGGGGCGGCGTGCGCTGGGAGGAGACGATGGCCGCCATCAGGCGGGCCGGGTTCGACGGCTGGATAGTGATCGAGTCGATAGACGACGTGGGTGGCAGCCTGGACAGGCTGATGGGCCTGCTATGAGTCCCTCAGAGGCAGCTCCACGACCATGAGGTCCCGTGCCGCTACGGTGTCGGGGAAGACGGCCCTGGCCTCCGCCTCCAGCCGCGCCGGGTCAGGGTACCTGGAGCTGACGTGGGTGATGATGAGCCGCCTGGCGCCCGCCTTCGAGGCCTCCTCCGCGGCCTGCCTAGCCGTCGAGTGGCCGTCCTCGTCCGCCCTCTCGGCCAGCTCTTCGCCGAAGGTGGCCTCGTGGATCAGGATATCGGCCCCCTCCGCGAGCCTCACGAGGGCATCCGTTGGCCTCGTGTCCCCACTGTAGACGACCCTCCTGCCCGGCCTCGGCGGGTCCACGACCTCTAATGATCTGACGACCTTGCCGCCGAGCTCGACGTCTTCCCCGTCCTGAAGCCTCTTCCAGAGCCCCCCCTCGGGGACGCCGAACCCCCTGGCCCTCTCCGGGTGGAACCTTCCGGGCCTCGGGTACTCGACTAGTGCGTAGGACCACGCCTCCACGTCGTGGTCCGCCTTGGCAGCCTCTATCCTGTATTCGGGGGAGTCGTAGATGACGCCTAGCTTCCTGATCTCGTAGACCGTGACCTGGAAGCCTGGTCCGCCGAGAGTCGAGGTGAACGCCTGGATGAAAGGGGCCGTGCCTGTGGGGCCGTAGACCTCCAGGGGCGCCTCCCTCCTCTGCAGGGTCATGCTCTGAAGCAGCCCCGGCAGGCCGAGGACGTGGTCCCCGTGCAGGTGGGAGAGGAGTATCCTGCTCGGCCTCGTGAAGCCTATGTGGGCGGCGACCATCTGCCTCTGCGTCCCCTCGCCGCAGTCGAGGAGGATCACCTCTCGGCCCCTCACGACCGCGACTGAGGAGGAGGCCCTCTCAGGGGTGGGCATGCTGCCGCTCGTCCCCAGGAAGATAACCTTCACAGTCTGGCCCCCGCCGATGGATAACTAGGATGTCTCCGGGGTTAAAAATCGTCTACCTGCCTCCGCGTCAAAGCCGGGGGATGGGCGAGGAACTATCCGGTTGCCCGGCTACTGCTCGGTGAACCGGAGGGAGCCGTCCGATATGGTCAGCTCGTACATCTGGTTCGGGTAGGGCTTTAGCTTGAAGGACTCCAGCTCCTCGGATGTCAGTATGAGTGTCAGCTTCTGCTGCTCGTAATCGGTCGAGGAGGCGCCCGGCATGATGTTCTGGAACCCCTTGGTTATCTGGACGACCATGTGGCCGATCTCCTCAGGCACCTCGGGGTTGCTCATCATCACCATCGGCGGCTTCTGGCGGACCTCCACGAAGTCTATCTGGAAGCACTCCCTGTTCTCGGGGTCCTTCACCGACCTCACGGACTGGACCTTGAGCCTTATCCTTGAGCTTATCATCTTCCCCGACTATGAGGTGAGAATGTCGGTGAAATAGGTATCGGTGGCGCCTCACAATCCCCTCAGGAGGCCGGCGACGACGCCCGCCACGGAGACCCTGCTGAAGGGGGTCTCGACGCTGTCTGAGGCGACTATGAGGTCTGCTCCGGCGTCCCTGAGCTTTTCCTCGGCACCGCCCATGAAGAGGGCGTGGGTGCAGGCGGCGGCGACCCTCACGGCGCCCTGAGCCCTAAGCGCCCTGACTGCCTTCGCCATCGTGCCGCCGCTGCTGATGACGTCGTCGAAGACCACCGCCTTCCTGCCCCTCACCCCCACGTCCTTGACGAACATCGTCGTCTCACCGGTGTGCAGGTCTCTTTTCTTCTCGAAGAAGGCGAAGCCCCCGCCCAAAACCTCGCTCGCGGCGCTCACGATGTCCCTGCGCCCCTCGTCGGGCGACAGGCTGTAGGCGCCGTCGAAGCCGTTCCCCTTGAGGTACTTGGCCAGGGCGGGTATCGCGGACAGGGTGTGAACCCTAAGCCTGTGGTTAGGCTGAAGCCTCCTCAGCGACTCCTCGCTGTGCAGGTCCACGACGATGAGGTCACCCACGCCGGAGTCCTCCAGGAGCCCCAGGACGACGTCGAAGCTGAGGGCCTCGCCCTCCAGGAACCTCTTGTCCTGGCGCATGTAGGCCAGGTAGGGGACGCATGCTATGATGCGGCCGGCGCCGAAGTCCTCGGCCGTCCTCGCCATTATGAGGAGCTGCATGAGGCGGGTGTCGGGGTTCGGCGCCGTCGTCTGGACGAGCACCGCGGTCTCCCCCTCCACCGATGAGGTGAGCCTTATGTAGCTCTCGCCGTCTGGGAAAAGCCTGTGGTCGACGGGCTCCGGCTCGAGGCCGAGCTCGAGGGCGATCCTCTTTCCCAGCTCCGTGGAGGCGGGCCCCGGGATGATAATCATACGGTGTCCTCTTCGCTGAACGCCTAGATAAGGATGGGCTCCAAAAAGGTCACGTAGAGGAGGAAGGCGCCGGCCGCCGCCACGGCGGCGAGCCACACCCTCCGGTTCCACTTGAATATCTTTAGGCCGTCGAACATTCCGAAGGGTATCAGGTTGAAGAGGGCGAGGGTCGAGTTTATGGTGATCCCGTAGTCGCAGATCAGGAAGAGGTAGATGTTCCCTGTCGCTACGGACGCCATCTGGGCGACGAAGTATACCAGCGCCTGGGCGA
This sequence comes from uncultured Candidatus Bathyarchaeia archaeon, assembly GCA_964650675.1. Lineage (GTDB taxonomy): Archaea > Thermoproteota > Bathyarchaeia > TCS64 > TCS64 > UBA8941. Next base: position 4,405 of record CAZYUK010000047.1, on the reverse strand, counting down.
TGTTCGTGGCGGGGCCCGCGATGGATATCCTGCCGTAGTCGGACCAGTTCAGAAGCCCCGCTATCATCACGGCGCCCGGGGCGATTATCATGAGGGGCAATATGGAGGTCTGGAAGAGGAATATGGAGAGGAGGGTCAGCATGAGGCCGAGGCTGCTCAGCCTGAACTCCGCCCACAGCCCTATCCTCTGGGCAGCGAACTTGTGGGCGAACTCATGCAGGATGAAGGCGAGGGTTAGGACGGCCACGGCCCCCGTGACGAGCAGTGGCTCCTCCGGGATGTACTCCCAGAGCCTGAGGAGGGGGACGAACACTATGACGGCGAGCCCGACGGCCAGGTCCCTCAGCTCACGCCTGCTGAACCAGTACGGCCTGGTGTATCCCGAGGCTGTGTACTGGCTCTGGAAGCCGCCTGAGGGGGTGTAGCTGCCGATCTGGACCGGCGCCTCCCTCGGGCCGGAGTAGGCGCCGGTGCAGTTGTGGAACTCCGGCAGCCTGTGCTGTTCGCAGAAGTAGCCCCCGCAGTACCTGCACCTGAACGGCATGTAGGTCTCGGCGCCGCACATGTCGCACTTGACCATCCTCGTTCTTCCTCGGCTCATACACACGGCGATGGTAATAATGGTTTCTCATCGAGTGACCGGCTGCCCCGTCTAGGTGAGCCGTTTTTAAGAGCCAACTGCTAGCAATATCTGGTCGAGTTGAGGATTAAGGCGGTCATCCTGGACTTCGGGGGAACCCTGGCGGAAGGCGGTCTCGATTCGGATCCGTACCACGATGAGCTCAGGTCGTATCTGGCCAGCCAGGGGCATGAGGTCGAGTTGGCCGACCTGAATAGGGCGATCAAGGATGCTCTGGGGAGGCTCGAGAGGGTGCGTTCAAGGGGGAGGGAGCTCACATTCGAGGAGGTCTACGCTGACGCGCTCACCAGACTCGGCGTCCCTCCAGGAGATGAGGCTCTTAGGGCGATGCACGACATTTTCAAGAGGCACTACTCAAACAGCTTCCACCCCTGCGCCGGGAGAGTGCTGGACGAACTGTCGCGCAGGTACAAGGTAGCCCTCCTCTCCAACACGATGAGTGACCAGCCCAGGGTCTGCCTTGCCGAGGAGGGGCTCGACAGGCACTTCGCCCTCATCGTCTGCTCCAGGGACCTGGGGGTGAGGAAGCCGAACCCGAGGATATTCAGGCACGTGCTCAGGGAGCTCGGCGTCGAGGCGGAGGAGGCGGTGCACGTCGGAGACAACATCGAGGCCGACATGGAGGGCGCCGAGGCCGCAGGCATAACGCCCATCTGGATAAGGAGCCCGGACTCACCTCCGTGGCACGGCTACTCGATCGACAGCCTCTGCGAACTGCCCGATCTCCTCAGGAGAATAGAGGAAAGCGACGCCTAGAGAGCAGTCAGCCCATTACCCTTCCAATCGCCACGATTACCTTCTCCTTCGACGGCAGCAGGTGCCTCTCGAGCGAGGGGTTATAGGGCAGGGGCACGTTCGGCGTAGCCACCCTCTCAACCGGCGCCTCCAGGCTGCCGAGGGCCTTCTCGGCGACGATGGCGGCCACCTCGGCGCTGAAGCCGCAGAACCTGTAGTCCTCGTCGACCACGACGAGCCTGCCAGTCTTCCGGATGGAGTCGAGGATGGCCTCCTCGTCGAGCGGCACGAGAGTCCTCGGGTCAATCACCTCGACGCCCACGTCTGGCTTCAGCTCGTCGGCTGCCTTCACCGCCTCGTGGACCATGAGTCCGGTGGCGACGACCGTGACGTCGGCTCCCTCCCTGACGAGGTTGGCGACGCCGAGCGGCACCGTGTACGATTCCTCTGGGACGTGTCCCTTGAATGGGTAGAGGAGCCTGTGCTCCATGAATATCTTAGGGCTGTCGTCCCTGATGCAGCTGATCAGGAGGCCCTTGGCGTCGAAAGGCGTGCTGGGGACGACCACCTTGATACCAGGCATGTGGGCGAAGAGGCCGTGCAGGGACTCGGAGTGGGTGGCGCCGGAGCTCGTGCCCGCCCCAGTGAGCACCCTGAGGGTCATCGGTACCCTGACGGCGCCTCCTGATATGTAGATGCTCTTCGCCATCTGGTTCAGTATCTGGTCCATGGCGACCAGGCCGAAGTCGACGAGCATCAGCTCCACTATCGGCCTCATGCCCGCGATGGCGGCGCCCACGCCTGCGCCTATGAAGGCGGTCTCCGTTATGGGTGCGTCGCGGACCCTCTCCCTGCCGAACCTCTCCTTGAGCCCCTTGGTCGCCGCCCTCCAGCTACTGGAGACGTTCTCCCCGAAGACTATGATGCTGGGGTCGTGCTCCATCTCGAGCATGTGCGCCTCGTTGAGGGCCTCGCCGAAGGTTATCTCCCTCATCTTCATCGGCCTCCCCTCGCGAAGACGTCTGTGTACACTTCGTCGAGCTCCGGTTCGGGGCTCGACATGGCGTAGTCGATCGCCCTCTGGACGGCGGCGGCCTCTTCCTCCCTGATCATTTCATCGATCTTAGACGTAAGGATGTCTTCCTTGGCGAGCTTCGCCTTGAACAGCTCTATGGGGCACCAGGCCCTATCCTTCTCGTTCGCCTCTATGCGCCCCTCCAGGTTGCCCTCAAGCTGGTGGACCCTGAACTCCAGGAGCGTCGGTCCGCCGCCTCTCCTTGCCCGCCTTATCGCCCTGCCCGCCGCCCCGTAGACCTTGAGGACGTCCCAGCCGTCGTGTGTCGAGCCGGGCATCCCGTAGTTCGCCGCCCTGAGGGAGACCCTGTCGACGCTGAGCTGAGGGTAATCGATCTCGTGGCCGAGCATCCTCTGGACCTCGGGGCTGCTGTTCTCGCAGACGAACACGATGGGAAGCTTCCAGCAGGCGGCGAGGTTCAGCGTCTCCTGGACGCCGCCCTGGTTAGAGCCACCCTCCCCGAAGTAGGAGACCGAGACGAGTCCGTTCGCCCTGAGCTGGTCGGCGAGGGCGTATCCGGCCGTCATCGGCACGCTTCCGCCCACGACGCCGTTGGCCCCTAGGACCCCGACGCTCGGGTCGAATAGGTGGTAAGGCCCCGCCTTCCCCCCGTTGAAGCCTGTCGCCTTGCCGCACAGCTCGGCCATGAGCCTGTTCAGGTCGCATCCCTTCGCTATAAGGTGGCCGAGGGGGCGATGCGTGCTGCCGATCTGGTCGCCCGGCCCCAGGTGGGCCGAAACGCCGGCGGCGACCGCCTCCTGCCCAGTGTAGAGGCCGAAGCGGGCGGGCATCCTCCCCTCCCTCATCAGCCTCCTGACGGCGTTCTCGAAGACCCTGATCCTGATCATGACCCTGTAGAGGCCTAGGAGGTCAGCCTCGCCTAAGCTCAATTTGGACACGCTCATGGATCGTCAGGCTGACCATTTAGAGTTAACGTTCAAGCTAAGACTAACTTGACCAGCTTGTGGCAGCTTAGAAGGAGGTTTGCCCTAATGAATCGCCTCTGGGAAAATCCTCTCCATCATCCCAAGGTACAGCTCCCTGTCGTCGAAGAACACGAAGCCGTTCTCTGAAAGCATGAGCCGATACGATGCCTCCGAGTCCGCTGGGGCCGCGTCATCTAGTTGCGGGACCAAGTATGGCGTCTTGAGCGAGGCGTATTGTGCCAGCTCCAAGTACCTCGCTATCCAGCCATCCATCTCTCCCATCGGCACGCCGTCGCTTCCGACGAACTCCGCCCTAGACGCCAGGAAGCCCTGATGCTCGGCGTCCTGCAGCGAGTTCATGACGTATCTTAGGTCCGGGACCGCAGAGGCGGCCCTCACCTCGTCGAGTAGCTGGGCAGCCCAGACGCTCTCCTGCAGGCTCGGGCACCTGTCAAGCCGGTCTATGGCGAAGCCGTCCATGTCGTCGGCGAACCTGCGTGTCAGGTTGATCATGCCGTCCCTGAGGTAGCCGTACCAGGAGAGCCACGGGTCGAGGGACATCAGATCCAGGGGCGACCCAGCCGTCTGACTCAGCACGCTGTCGCCTCATCTCCCGGAGTAGCCGTGGTCGCACTCGGTGAGGTCGACGTAGAGGAGGTTTCTGAAGCCCTCCTCCCTGAATCGGCTGAGGTAGCCGGCGAACCTGCCGTCCGTCCAGCCCTCGGCGAACTCGAAGTAGAGGCCCCAGGCCCTGAAGGGCTGGAAGCAGTAGTTCCACCTCAGTATCCTCAGCCCCCCACCGTCCTCGTAGGAGAGGACCCTGCCGAGGGTGCGGTCGAACTCGTCGGCGTGGGTGATGAAGAAAACGGTCTTGACGCCCGGCTCGGAATCCTCCGACCTCGGAGGGTCTTCCACGTAGGCTGCGGGGTCTTCACCGACGCGCTCAGCCGTCAGCATCCTGGCGCTGTTGAATAGAAGCAATATGATGCGCGCGCCCCGCTTATGGTATCAATACACCGTGTCACTTTG
>CAZYUK010000046.1:0-8836 GCA_964650675.1 uncultured Candidatus Bathyarchaeia archaeon | reverse complement strand
CTGATGCAGGAGAAGCTTGACTGGCTCGAGGCGCAGGGGATCAGGCTCACTGTGGTCATGTGTACCGGTAAGTTCCCCCAGTTCAGGTCCAAGGGACTCGTCGTCACACCAGCCGAGATCCTGAGGGGCGTCATGGAGGGCTGCCTCAAGGAGGGGCGCCTGGGCGTGGTCTACCCCGCCGCCGAGCAGATGCCCATGGCAGCCAAGGACTGGGGGAGGTCAGGCGTCGAGATCTACGCGGACACCGTCAGCCCCTACGAGCCAAAGGATGTCGAGGGTCTATGCGAGAGACTCGCCAAGCAAAAGCTGGACCTGATACTGCTCAACTGCTTCGGGTTCCCGACCGAGATCACGAGGAAGGTCGCGTCCAGGACCGGCGTGCCCGTCGTCCAGGCGAACACGATGGTCGCCCACGTACTGAAGGGGCTGCTCAACTAGCCTTCTTCAGGCTAATTCTCTTGGGCTCTTCGCCGTAGTCTGGGAGCTGGTCGCCTGGCATCGGCTCCCCATCCTCCTCTTCCTCAAGACTGGACTCCTCCAGCCTCTTCTCCCTGAATTCAGCCGGCAGGACCCTGTCCCTCCTCAGGCTCTTGGCTACTAGGTATACCTCTGCGCTTCGCTTCCTGGAAGCCCTAGGCTTGACTATGTGGACCCTCTCGAACATCGCCCTCATGTCGTGGATGAACGCCTCGTGCTCGGGCCCCTGGAAGACCTTCACGACCATCCACCCGTCCTCCCTCAGCAGCCTGTCAGCTATATTGAGGGCTGCCCTGGCAAGGTGTATCTGCCTCAGGTCGTCGAGCTCCCAGACGCCTGTGACGTTCGGCGCCATGTCGCTCAGGATCACGTCCGCCTTGCCGCCGAAGCGCCCGATCACCTCGGCCTGGACCTCGGGGTCCGTGGCGTCGCCGACGATCGTCTCGACGTTGTCCATATCAAGTGGGAAGATCTCCTTCAGGTCGACGCCGACGACGACGCCTTCGCCGATAGCCTCCGCGGCGACCTGGAGCCATCCGCCCGGCGCCGCGCCAAGGTCGAGCACCCTGCGGGCACCCCTGAAGATGCCGAACCTGGAGTCGAGCTGCTTCAGTTTGTAGCTCGCCCGGCTCCGGTACCCCTCCTCCTTCGACTTCAGGTAGTAGTGATCGTTCTTCCGCTCGTGAATCCACCTGCCGGGCAAGCCTTTCCCCAACCCAACCCATCTACTAAGCTTTAAGAAGGTTTTCCAGGTCGCCCACCTCGGCGTCGGTCCTCAGCCCATGCTCGTCGAAATGGGTGCGTGATGCCCTGAAACCTGCTCCACGCAGCCTCTCGAGGGTTAGGTCTAGGGGCAGGGACGGCATCCCCAGCCTCGAGCAGAGCTCGTCCAGCGAGTAGAAGGTCGGCGGCAGGCCCGCCTCCCCCCTGATCGTGTTCAGGAGGCCCTCAAGCCTCGGCTCCCAGGCGACCCTAAGTGAGCAGGACTTCACCAGCATGCGGTCGAGGAAACCGACGTCGACCGTCTCTCCGAGCCACATCGGGCCGCCCACCACCATGCCGCCCCCGCATGCCTCGCAGGTCCTCGGGGTCTTCAGGTACGGCCCCTTGACCGGGACCCTGCGGAGGCACCTCGGGCAGTGAAGGATGTACCCCGTCTCTGCGAGGGCGGCGTCAGACAGCTTGGCCCCCTGCTCGAGCCGCATGTAGGACCTGACGTAGTGGTCGGCGTAGTAGCCGAAGAGGGGCTTCGCCCCCAGCTCGTGGACGGCAGCCGCCCTGGCGAGGGAGCCCATGACGAGCCTCAGAGCGACCTCGTGGGTGTACGACGCGCGGAGGGGGCGGCCACCGTACTTCCTGAGACAGGCCGCCGGGTTGACACCGCATAAGGGCGCCATGTCTGTGGCCGTCAGGGCGACGACCCCCCCGCTCCTCGTGCACCTGACGGCGGAGTCGAGGAACTGCGCAGGCGAGCCGTAGGGATCCAAGTCGACGTAGTCGAGCCTGTTCATCGGGCTGCTGTGCAGGTTCATGAGGATGTTTGCATCCATGACCCTCACCCTGACCCTGTCGGAGACGGGGTTGCGGCGGGCGTTCTCCCCGGCGAGCCTGACCGCGCTCGGGTTAAGGTCTCCCAGGATAACCCCCCCGGCCCCCGCCTCTAGGACGAGCCTGATCCCCCTCACGCCGCTGCCGCACATGGGCTCGCAGGCCTCCGGGGGCCTCCCGAGCGCCTCGCCCTGGGCGGCGAGGACCAGGACGGCCGTGTCCCTGTTTAGCCTCATCGCAGGGTTGTAGAAGACGGCGGCCCTGCTCCTGACGTGGTCGAGAGGCTCTCCCTCCGCCCCGTCCAGCTTAGGGACGAGCAGCCTCGCGGCGCCCTCGACGACCTCCTCGGTCTCGAACCGGAAGCCCATGACGGAGAAAGAGGAGGCTGCAACGGATTTATGTCTACCCCATCTGGGAAAAAGGGTGGCCTCTGATCTGGAATAGTAGGGGAGTGATTACCTCTTCAGGGCTATATCCGGGTCGATCCCGAGCCCGGCGCAGAGCTTCATTATCGCCGCCCAGGTGTCCTCGGGGATGGGGATCCCCTCCCTCAGCCTCCTCTCCTTGGAAATTGCCTCCGGCTCCCCAGGTACAAGCACCGTTTTCCCGGCCTCAGGCTGCAGCCCCTTGACCCAGCGGATCATGCGGCCAGCCCTCTCCTCGTAGGCGTCCAGGCCGACGAAGGCCTCAGGGTTGACGGCTACTATGAAGACGCCGTTCGGCGATGGTGGCCTCCTGTTCTCCTCGAGGTTGAGCCGCGAGCCCGTTAGGGCCGCGCCGAGGAGCTCCGAGACCATCTGGAGGCCGTACCCCTTGTACTCGCCGAAGGGGAGGAGCCAGCCGCCGTCCCACATGACGTTTGGATCGTCGGTCACCCTCCCGTATTTGTCCCTGACCCAGCCGACAGGGATCTTCTCGTGCTTGGCTCTCGCCACGCTGACCTTGCCGTGGGCGACTATCGCTGTCGCGTAGTCCATGAGGAAGGGCGTCTCCGTCCCCGTAGGCGACGAGACGCTCACGGGGTTAGTACCGAATGCCCTGGCCTGGATATTGTAGCCGGCCACGTTGGGGTTCCCCACGTTCACGAACATCATCCCGATCATGCCCTGGGAGGCGGCCCATGTGTTGTAGTAGCCGAGGCGGCCGATGTGGTTGCAGTTGTGTGCGCCGACCGCGGCGACCATACCCTCCCTCGCCTTGGCGACCGCGACCTCCATGGCCTTCATCGCGGTGACCTGGCCGAAGGCCCACCTGCCGTCGACGAGGGCCGTCGTCGGAGTCTCCTTCTCGATCCGCGGCTCGGCCTTGACATCTATGAACCCCTCCCTTATCCTGTCGGAGTAGGTGACGAAGTACTGGACGCCGTGGCTGTCGTGGCCCGTGAGGTTCCCCTCGACGAGGGTCTCCGCGACGAAGGCGGCCCTCTTTTTTGGGGCGCCCTGGGCGTGGAAGATGCGTGCGCCTAGCTCCCTGAGGCCCTCTGCCTGGGTGACGATCATGGCTAAAGAGGAAACGTCACGAGGTATAAAGGGTTGAGGAAGGGCTACAGGAGCTTCCTCAGCCCCTCGAGGAAGTACTTGATGTCCTCACGCTCTATGCCGTAGTGGGTGCAGAGCCTCGTGCTCGTCCCGAAGCCCCTGCTCCTCCACCCGAGCCTATCGCAGGCCCTGTTCCAGTCCTCGGTCTTCCAGCCGACCGAGGTGAATTCGACGTAGACCATGTTCGTCTGCACCGGGTTGAGTATCTTGAACCCCATGCCCTTCAGCCCCTCCGCGAGGAGCCTAGCGTTGTCGTGGTCATCCTTGAGCCTGTCCACCATCTTAGTGAGGGCTATGATGCCGGGTGCCGCTATGATGCCTGCCTGGCGCATCCCTCCTCCAAGCATCTTCCTGTACTTGCGGGCGCGCGCCACGAGCTCCCCGGAGCCCACGACCAATGAGCCGACGGGCGCCGAGAGCCCCTTCGAAAGGCAGAACTGGACGGTGTCGGCGTACTTGGCCAGATCCTTGGCCGGCACATTCAGCGCGACCGCGGCGTTGAATATCCTCGCGCCGTCCATGTGTACGCCGAGGTCATGCCTCTTCGCGACATCCCAGTCGGCCTTGAGCTGCTGAGGCGTGAGCGCGATGCCACCCGCGGAGTTGTGGGTGTTCTCGACGCAGACTAGGCGCGTCTCTGGGTAATGGATGTTCTCGGCCCTTATCGCCTTCTCGACGTCCTCAGGCTTCATCCAGCCGAGCTCGCCTGGGACGGTCCTCGCCATGAGCTGTCCCATGACGGCGAGTCCGCCGACCTCGTTGACGTATATGTGGCTCGTCGCCTCGAGGATGATCTCGTTGCCGCGCTGGGTGTGGGAGAGGACGCTGACGGCGTTCCCCATCGTGCCGCTCGTCACGAAGAGCCCGGCCTCCTTTCCGAGCATATCGGCGGCCAGGCGCTCAAGCTCGTTGACGGTCGGGTCCTCCCCGTACACATCGTCGCCAAGCTTGGCGTTCGCAGCCGCCTCCCTCATCTCCGGGGTGGGCCAGGTCACCGTGTCGCTCCTGAAATCGAGGTTCTTCTCGACCATGAAGAATCAGGATACAGTGGTGCGTCGCTGGCTTAAGATGTTTAGCTCCAGCGGGAGGCGTCCCTGTACGCTTGCTTAATGTTATCCTCGGCCCCCCTCAGCAGGGGCATGCCGTGGCCGGCGAGTATCACGTCGACCCTCAGCTCTGTGAGCTTCCTCAGCGAATCCAGGAGCTGCTCGAGGCTGCCCGACTCCCCGTCCGTCCTCCCGTAGTAGCCGTCCGGGAAGACCGTGTCACCGGAGAAGAGTATGCGCTGCTCCCTGGCGTAGAGCGATACGCCGCCTTCCGTGTGGCCCGGCGTCCAGATCACCTCGAGGGGCCAGAGTTCAGTCTCTATTACGTCCCCCTCCTCGACCTTGACGAGGCGATCGCCGAGGTTGGAGGCGATGTACTCTGCATCCTTCGCGTGAACGTAGACCTTCGGGCTGGCCTTCTCAAGTATGAGGTACACGCCCATCGCGTGGTCATGGTGGGCGTGGGTCAGGACGACCTTATCCACGTTGGCTGGCTTCACCCCTATCGACTCAAGCTGGGGCCACACGGGGTTCATGGAGTTGCCGACGCCCGTGTCGATCAGGGTCGCCTTCCCCTTGCCGACGACGTAGATGTTGCTGCAGAGGCCGTCTCCTAGGATCATGGTTACCCCGCTGAGCTTATCCGAGCGTTTGCCGAGGTCCAGAACCCGGGGCATACTTCATCACTGGTGTTGATGAGTCTGCGAGTTAAAAGACTTCTAGCCGACCTTCACGAGGTGGAGCTTCAGCACGAGGTACCCTTCCTCGTAGTCGTAGTCTATCCCCTCCAGGTCGAAGCCCTCAGGTATGGGGTAGCTTCGGTTGAAACCTGCTTCTGCGCTGCTCCTGAGGTAGATGGTCTCCTCATCAGCCTCGATGGTCATGCTCTTCTGGAGCCTCTTCGGAAGCTCAGTCGTGATCATGTACTCGACCGACTCGTATCCCTCACCCCCCAGCATCTTGCTTTCCTGTAGCGTGATCAGATCGTCGCCGATGTCGCGAGATGCCTCCGCTCTCGTATGAATGTACCAGGGCAGCATCGAGGCTGAGATGACGACGGCGAAGAAGATGAGGCTGTAGAGTCCGGCGACCCATCCGCTCACGTTGCCCGTGATGAAGGGGAACATGATCGTCACTCCCTCACCGCCCGCCGCCACTGCGACTAGGGCTGAGGCTGCGATGCTTAAGCTGAGCAGCGTTATGGCTAGGCCCATCGGCAGCACCCTGACGCGTCTGGCAGGCGTAGCACCTTTAGCCGCAGGCGAGCACCTGATGCAGGCGTCCTCCTCCTCGTTGTAGCAGTCCTCGCAGATGAAGCGACCACATTTGGAGCAGAGGATGTCGGCGCCGTCGCGTCCGCACACGGAGCAGCGTCTACTCTCAGCCATCATCCCATCCTCCGATTAATCTCCCGCAGGCTGAGGTGAACCATGAGGGCTCCTGAGCATGCAACGGCTACGCCGGGTGCGGAGACGACGCCTGAGGAATTCACTTCAGAGCCCTTCCCTGTTAGGAAAGGGGGTTGGGTTTAAACCTTTCTGGGCTAGGTGCTCCAGAGGGCTGCCTTCCCCATGTACTCGTTGACCTCCCACTCCCTCACCGACGCGTCGTCCACGTCGACGACGTAGATGGCGTGGAGCCTGGCGTTCCTTATCTCCTCCATGTTCACCGGAGGGTTACGGTAATAGAGGTCGCAGAGCGCCTTGATCGATTTGCACTCGTCCTCCGTGCGGAACCTCGGAGGCTTCGTGAGACTCGGCGGTATCTGGAGGATGTAGTAGGGCGGCGTGGCGAGGACGAACTTGCTCGCGTAGCCGCTGTATCGGGTGATCTTGCTGGCGGCGCGGGCTCTGAGGTAGACCATTGGGTCCAGCGCATTCTCGGGCGACACGAAGCCGGTCTCCACCTCGACCATCAGGCTGCCGAACCCCTTCTCCGCGTGGATATCCGTGCTCACACCGTCGACCGCGGTCTCAAGCTTCACCTCGAATCCTGACTTAATCAGGTGCGCTGCGCAGACGAGCTCCATGACGGAGTGGTTAATCTTAACCCTGTTCTCCCGGTGCAGAGCCTCGAGGTCGTCGCGGAGCTTCAGGATACGCTGATGGTGGGACGGATCAAGCTTCAAAAGGATCTTGGAGACGACGGCATCTATGTCGCGCATGAACTCCTCGGTAGATCCCTTCGCCCCCATCTCGGCACCGGAGCCCTTACCCTCATTCAGTGAAACTAACTATTAAAGTGAAGCGGTCCAACGAGAGTCTAAATACCGTCACGAAGACAAATATGGACGACCCAATATGCCCGAGAAGAGCGTGTGGGAGACATTCTGCGAGGAGTGCCCAGGCGTGTCCGAGGCCTACCAGAAGATGGGTCAGGCCATCGGCGCCCACGGCGGCCTCGACGAGAAGACCAGGCTCCTGATACTGATAGGTATCTACTCGACGACACGCGACCCAGTAGCTCTCCGCCATTTCGTCGGCGTCGCCTCGAAGGCCGGGATACCGAAGAGGCAGATAGAGGAGGCGGCGCTGCTCGCCTTCAACACCTGCGTCACGAACGCTGAATTGGCTATACCCATCATAACCGAGCTGGTGAAGAAGTAAGCAGCTCCCCGATTTCCATTTTCTTCAACCCCAATTCTTCCAAGAATCCGCACTCCTCCACCCTGTAGAGGTGGCTCAGGCAGCGGCAGTCGCTGGACCCGAACCGCGGGACAGGTTCACCTACCCCGGCGACCAGGGCCGCTGTGTCACACTCCCTCTTCACGGTCCCCTCTACAGTATAGATGCTCTCAATCGTCGCGGCTTGATGGCTGAGGAGGTAGTCGATGTGCCACCTGATGACTCTGCCTTCGCCTCTGCTCGTCCTCAGATGCCTGGCAAGCCTCGGCTCCAGGCCGTTCATCGCCGAGCCGACGTAGATGTAGAGCCCCCTGGGGAAGTCTAGGGTGCCAAGGGCACCGATGCTTATCTCAGCCCCCTCCCCGACCCTGATGCAGAGGCAGTAGCTCCCCCTCGTGACCACAAGGCTAGAAGGATGCTCGGAGGATAAAAGGGGGCTACTTCATGTGCTGGTTGAACCACTCGACCATGTCGCGCAGCCTACGTTTCCTGATCTCGGGGCGGGCGAGGCTCCTGAAGCTGTGGCTTCCCTCCATGTACAGGATGAGCTTCGCCTTCTTCCCCAGATATTTGAGGGCGGTGAACATCTGGAGGCTCTGGTCTATCCAGCACCTGTAGTCGTTGAAGCTGTGGATGAACAGGGTCGGCGTCGTAACTTCCCTGGCGTAGGTTATGGGCGACTTCTCCGTATATGTGGCTGGGTTGCTCCAGGGGTCTCCTCCTATCTGGTCCGGGCTGAAGTGGAACCCGATGTCGCTTGTTCCGAAGAAGCTCTGCCAGTTGCTTATGCTGTTCTGGCTTACGGCGCACTTGAACCTTCCCGTGTGGCCGATGACCCAGTTCGTCATGAAGCCGCCGTAGCTGAGCCCCGTGACGGCGATTCTCTCATCATCTATCCATGGGTGGGTCTTGAGGGCGTGGTCCACCATCTCCATGAAGTCTTGGTAGTCACGTGTCCCGTACCTGAACCTTATGTCAGCGAACTCTTGGTCGTATCCGTCGCTGCCCCGGATGTTGGCGTACGCGACGGCGTAGCCCTCGGCCGCCCAGATCTGGTGGTCGAGCATGGGGGCGAAGCCGAACTTGCTCCTGGGCCCGCCGTGGATGTCGAATATGGTCGGATAGATTCGGCCCTTCCTCCAGCCATAGGGCTTCAGGAGCCAGCCCTCTATCGCCACTCCGTCGCTCGCCTCGAAGGTGAAGTGCTCGCCGTCTATCAACGGCGCCTCGGCGAGGGCGGCGTCCGTGAGCCTCGTGATCCTCTTCTCACCCTCGCCCCTATGGATCCAGACCTCCATGGGCTCCGTGATCGTCGTCCTCGTGTAGGCCACGACGCCTTTCCTCACCGAGAACTCCTCGGCGGTGAAGTCGCCCGTCAGGACCGGCTCGATCTCGCCTGTCCCCGGGCTGACCCTGTGCAGGTTGTACCTTCCTCCGTCCGAGACCGGGAAGTAGATCCAGCCGCCATCCCAGACGGGGTTGGGCGGGCCCGCGAATGGGCTCCTGAAGCCGTTGTAGACGGCACGTCCGCTCCCCCTGTCCAGCTTCCCTGTGAGGTCCCTGGGCTCGTCGCCCGCGGGCGGGATCACCCAGACGGTGGTGT
>CAZYUK010000045.1:4939-8863 GCA_964650675.1 uncultured Candidatus Bathyarchaeia archaeon | reverse complement strand
GGCGTGAACGATGCTAGACATAAAGCTGATCAGGGAGGACCCTGAAGCGGTGCGCCGGAACCTGGAGAAGAGGCAGGACCCAGCCAAGCTGGGGCTCCTCGACCAGGTGATAGAGGCTGACGGAAGGTGGCGGGAACTGACCACCAAGGTTAACAGGCTCAGGAAGAGGAGGAACGAGGTCAGTTCAGAGATCGCCAGCGCCCTCAAGTCCGGCAGGGACGCCTCCGCCCTCAGGGAGGAGGCGAAGAAGATACCGGAGGAGATCAAGGAGGTCGATGCGGAGCTGAGCCAGAGGGAGGAGACGGTCAGGAGCGGCCTAATGAGGCTCCCCAACATGCTCCACGAGTCGGTCCCCTACGGGAGGGACGACAAGGACAACGTCGTCGTCAAGGTATGGGGCGAGCCCCCTAAATTCGGGTTCACGCCGATAAGTCACGCCGAGCTCGCCCAGTCCCTCGGGATAGCCGACTTCGACAGGGCGGGGAAGGTCTCCGGCACGGGATTCTACTACCTGAGGAACGAGATGGTCCTCCTCGACTACGCGATAATGAGGTACGCGATGGACTTCCTAAGCTCGAAGGGGTATTCGATCATAGAGCCCCCGTACATGATCAGGAGGGAGGGCTACGAGGGGGTCACCGACCTGGCGGACTTCGAGAACGTCATGTACAAGCTCGACGGCGAGGACCTCTACCTCATAGCCACGAGCGAGCACGCGATGGGGGCGATGCTGATGGGGGAGACGCTGAACGCCGACGCCCTGCCGATAAGGCTCTGCGGCGTGAGCCCCTGCTTCAGGAAGGAGATAGGCGCCCACGGCAAGTACACTAAGGGGCTCTTCCGCGTACACCAGTTCAACAAAGTGGAGCAGTTCATCTTCTGCCTCCCGGAGCAGAGCTGGGGGCTCCACGAGGAGCTCCAGCGGAACAGCGAGCAGCTCTACCAGGGGCTAGGCCTCCACTACCGCGTGGTCAACGTCTGCACCGGCGACATAGGCAGCATAGCGGCGAAGAAGTACGACACCGAGGTCTGGATGGCGGACGGCGAGTTCAGGGAGGTGGGGAGCAACAGCAACTGTACAGACTACCAGGCCCGGAGGCTGGGCGTCCGGTACAGGCTGAAGGAGGGGCAGGCGCCGGCCGGCTTCGTCCACACACTGAACAACACCGCCCTCGCCACGAGCCGCACCATGATCGCGGTCCTCGAGCAATACCAGCAGGAGGACGGCTCCGTCAAGGTCCCCAAGGCTCTACAAAAGTACATGAACGGCATCGAGCGCATCGAGGGCAGGCTCAACAGGCTCAAGGTCTGATGCAGCCGTAACATCCCCCCACCTTGCAGTGGGGCTACCTGAAGAAGTAGAGGGCCTCGTCGTACCTCCGGTCTAGTATCTGCCCCGGCGGCATGAGCTCCAGTTTCTTCGACGCGAGGTGCTCTCTGAGCCGCATGTTCGCCTCCTCGACCGAGAGGTTCCCGGACAGCCATCCCACTGGGATGTTGACGAACATCGGCCTGGCCGGGATTATGTGGCGCGTCGTCTTCTGCGAGAAGACCATGCCGGCGAGGGCCGTCTCGACGACCTCCCTCTTCGTGACTGTGGGGGTCATCATCCCGGCGGAGTACTCGCCGGTGGCGACCCTTGAGGGGGCGTCCCTGTCTGTGCTGTAGCCCATATGGTGCCCGTTCGCCTTGAGGCGCCGCTCGATCTGCTTTATTGCGTCGTACCTCTCCTTGATGTCCCTCGCGGAGCCGGTTGCGGTCACACACCACGACGCCGAGAAGATGGCTGTCATCGCCTCGCGCCCCTCCACCAGCCTCTTCGCCTCGCCGTACGGCTTGTCCATGGGGACGAGGCCCAGCCCGTCGAGAACGATCTTCGCCTCATCGGCCTCCACGAGGCTCTTGAACATCCTGTACCAGCAGCCGATGCGTATGTCGGGGTTGTAGTAGTCGACGAGGCAGGCCGGGATGTACTTGTATCCTATCTCCTTCGCCGCGGCGACCCTGTGCATGCCGTCGAGGACCACGAGGTTCTCCCTGTCGACTATTATCGGGTGGATCCAGACGCCGTCGTGGGTTATCCTCTCGACGAGCTCCCGCTCCTTCTCTGGGATTATCTCCTCGTGGATGTGGAGAGAGCTGAGCTCGGCGAGCACTATCTCGAAGTTGATCTTTGGGTGACTTATCGGGAATCCTAGAGGCCGATTACACCCCAAGCCCCTCACTCCCTGAAGAGGTCGGTGCTGTAGTACCTGTCAGCGCTGTCGGGCAGCAGGGTCACGATGGTCTTACCCTTGCCGAGCCTCTTCGCCACCCTGATGGATGCCCAGATGTAGGCTCCAGACGAGGTGCCGACGAAGAGCCCCTTCTCCCTGGCGAGCCTCTTAGCCGTGGCTATGGCGTCATCATCGGAGACCTGGATCACCTCGTCGATCGCCTTGACGTCCGTTATGGAGGGGATGAATCCGTCGCCTATGCCCTCGACCTTGTGCTTGGAGCAGGTGAGGGGCTCCACCTCCCCCCCAGAATTCTTGCCTATGGGGTCTACGGCGTATATCCTGAGCCCGGGGCTCCTCTTCCTGAGGGCTTTGGCGACGCCCATGAGCGTGCCACCGGTGCCTACGCCGGCGACGAAGGCGTCGACCCTGCCGCCAGGGATCTGTTTCAGGATCTCCTGCGCCGTTGTCTGCTCGTGGGCCGCGATGTTGTCGAGGTTGTCGAACTGGCGTGGGGCCCAGTGGCGGGGCCTCTTCGCTATCTCCCTAGCCCTCTCGACTGCGCCCGCGATGAAGTCCTTCGCCGGCGTCAGCACGACATCGGCGTTGTAGTGCCTTATTATCGTCCGCCTCTCCACCGATGCGGTCTCGGGCATGACGACTATCATCTTGTACCCCTTCGCCGCCGCCGCGCATGAGAAGGCGATGCCGGTGTTGCCGCTCGTAGCCTCGACGATGGTGTAGCCGGGCCTCAGCTCGCCCCTCCTCTCCGCCTCGGCTATCATGTGCCTCGCTATCCTGTCCTTCACGCTGCCGCTCGGGTTCAGGAACTCGGCCTTCGCGTAGATGACCGCGTCCTCCTGGGGGAAGCTGAGCTTGATCATCGGTGTGTCGCCGATGAGGTCGAGGGCGTTGTCGACGACCTTCATGCCATGATCCTCATTGAGGATTCACCGTGTCGGACAAAACCTTTTGCCTCCCCTCATCGACGTAAGCCTATTATCACCTGAATCCATCTCCTAATCGAAGCCGTTTGTCGGATGAAGGCATGAAGGAGATGGCCGATCTCCTGAGGAGGGGGGCGAAGATGCTCGGCGTGAACTGCCCGGAGTGCTCGAGCCCCCTCTTCCAGCTCAAGACGGGGGAGACGATCTGCCCGAAGTGTAAAAGGGAGGTCAAGGTCATCGGGGCGGGGGAGTACGCCGGCAAGGTCACCCTCAACCTGAGCCTCGAGGGGACGCTCACCGCCAAGCTTCAGCTGATCCAGCGGAGGCTTGAGGCGGAGGAGGACCCTGAGCGGATAAGGAGCCTCACGGAGACCCTCACGACGCTCCTCGCGGCATTGAGGCAACTGAAGGCTGATGAGAGGCCATCAGGGAGGAAGTGAGCGCCAAACCGTATGCGAGGCCGGGTCAAAGGGCAACGCCAAGGAGGTCGGCGACGAGCCTAATGACATCATTCTGGACTTCATCGAAGGCTCTGTCCGCGTCCACACTCACGAGCTCGCCTCCCTCGACGAACCCGAGGTAGAGCTCCCTCACCCTCGTCAGGTAATCCCGTTCCTCGAAGATGGTCTTCCTCCGGCCCTTCACCCTGCTCAGGCTCGCCTCCGGGTCTATGTCCAGGAGGATCGAGAGGTCCGGCTTGAGGGCCGAGCGGTTCAGCTCCCTGATCCAGCCGACATCCGCGCCCGCGGCGCCCTGGTAGG
>CAZYUK010000045.1:0-4839 GCA_964650675.1 uncultured Candidatus Bathyarchaeia archaeon | reverse complement strand
GAGCGGTTCAGCTCCCTGATCCAGCCGACATCCGCGCCCGCGGCGCCCTGGTAGGCTAGGGAGGAGTGGAGGAACCTGTCGGAGACGACCACCTTGCCGACGCTCAAAGCCTCCTCGATCCTCTTGCAGTGCTCCCTGCGGTCGGCCGCGAAGAGCAGCGCCTCCGTCTCCGGGGAGAGGAGCCTCCTGCCGCCCTGGGCGTACTCCCTTATGAGCCTCCCTATCCTGCCGTCGGTCGGCTCATGGGTCCTGAGGACTTCGAGCCTACGCTCCCAGAGCCTCATGATGAGGCGATCGATGTGTGTGGACTTGCCGCTGCCGTCTATCCCCTCGAATACTATGAAGAAGCCCCTGCCGACCATACCGGTGAATTGTTGGCAGGCGGCGTTAAATCCCTTGCGAGGGCTAGAGCTGGAAGAGGCTCCTGTCGAACTTCGTCAGTGGCTCCGCCTTCCCATCCCTCATCGTCACCATGTCCTCGACCCTGAGGTAGTACTCTCCCTTCCTCCACAGCTTCGGCTCGATGCAGAAGACCATGCCGTTCTGTAGGTGGGTGGACTGCCCTGGCTTCAGCCATGGCTCCTCATGGACCTCGACTCCTATCTGGTGGCCTACGCTACCGGTCTTGATCCTGTTCCTAAGGAGATTGCCGTACCCTGCCTTGTCGAGGTGGGCCTCTATGGCGGGGTAGACGTCGCTGACGGTCCAACTCTCGTCCATCCTGTCGATGGTCTCGACGACCGCCAGCTGGAGCGCCTCGTAGGCGGACTTGACCTCAGGGAAGGCCGGGCCGAAGTAGGCGCTCCTACCCCAGTCACTGCAGTAGCCGTCTAGTACGAAGCCGACGTCGAAGGCGATGCTCGTCCCCCTGACCAGCCCCGAGTCCTTGGGGTAGATGAAGGGGTCGTCGGCAGGCATGGTGCCGGACTTCAGGTATCCAGCAGTGGTGGGGAAGCTCACGTCGCTGGCGCCTGAGCCCCTCGCCATCATCTCGATCATGAGCTCTAGGACCCTCTGGGTGAGCCCCTCGGTGATCCTCTTCACTATGACGGCCATTATCTGGTCGGTGAGCTCAGCCGCCTTCCTGAGGGCGTCCACCTCCTCCTTCTCCTTGATCATCCTGAGGTGGTCCATGAGGCCCTCGGCCGTGCGAAACCTGGAGCCTGCGCAGGCCTTCGCCAACTCGAGCACCGTGCCGCCGCTGGCGTAGTCGTCGACTGCGACCTTCCCCCTGTTCACGCCTATGTCTGCCACTATCTTCCTCACGGTCTCGGTGTACGGCTTACCTTCCTCTATGGTCCTCAGGTCGCCTATCCAGATGTCCTTTGAGCGGGAGGCCGACTCCGGCTTCAGGGTGAGGATGGGCTCCCCCTTCCTAGGGACGAAGAGGTTATCCTCCGGGTGCATGAGGTCCCTCCCCCTCCTCCACTCGACCCTGGCGCCCGTCAGGTACTGGAAGTCCGGGCTTCCCCCGTAGACTACGAGGTCGATGCCGTTCTCCTCCATCTTCGCCTGAAGGCCGGCCAGTCTCCTCCTAAAATCCATCCCGGTTGATAATGGTCCCGATAATGATAAATCGATTGCCCCTGAATCTCCATCCATGAGGCGCTGGGGGGAGATCAAGGACCCTGTCCACGGCTACATCTCAGTCTCCGAGGCCGAGCGGAGCGTCCTGGACACCCCGCAGATGCAGAGGCTGAGGAGGATAAGGCAGCTCTCGGCTGCGTACCAGGCCTACCCCGGGGCCGAGCACACCAGGTTCCATCACAGCCTCGGCGTCATGCACGTGGCAGGTGGTATCGCCGCCAGGCTCGGCGACTTAGGCCTCCTGGAGGAGGCTGAGGCTGAGAAGCTGCGCCTCGCTGCCCTCCTCCACGACATCGGTCACGGCCCCTTCAGCCACAGCTTCGAGGAGGTTCTGGAGCGGAGGCAGCTCACACACGAGGACATCGGGGCGAGGATAGTGAGGGAGACCGAGGTCGCGGATGTCCTCAACGGGCACGGCTTCGACCCCGAGGAGATGTCCAGACTCGCCGTAGGCATACTCGACGAGGGGAAGCAGTTCATGAACCAGGTCATCGCGGGCCAGTTCAGCGCCGACGTGATGGACTACCTCGTCAGGGACAGCTACTTCACAGGCGTCGAGTACGGGAGGATCGACATCGACCGCCTCGTGCAGTCGATGGACATCCTGGACGGCGGCCTCGCCATGAGCGACACGGCACTCTACGTGCTGGAGGCCTTCGTCATCGCCCGGTACGAGATGTTCAAGGCGGTCTACTTCCACAGGACGGTCAGGGCTGGGGAGGTGATGCTCGTCAGGGCGATGATGCTCGCGGACGAGAAGCTCGGGTTCACATCGTTCAAGACGCCTGAGGAGTACCACAGGCTTGACGACGCATACGTCCTTGCGCAGCTCGCCTCGCTGAAGGGCTCACGTGACAGGGCCTCGAGGACCGCCTACGACCTCGGTAGGAGATTCGTGGACAGGCGGCTCATCAAGTGCGCCTACGAGAGGCTGATGCACAGCAAGGACAGGCTCAGCATCATGACGCCAGGCGTCAGGGAGAGCCTCGAGGAGGAGATAGCGGCCGAGACAGGCGTGGACAAGGAGTACATCTTCATAGACGTATCCTCGGCTTCCTCGGTGCCTTACTACTCGAGGCAGAATAAGCCCCAGGACATACCGCTCTTCCACAGGAACCCGGACGGCTCCAAGTCGCCGAGGTCGCTGAGCGAGCTCTCCCCCCTCGGCGGCGCCCTCATCGGGTACCTCGACATAATGCGCGTCTACGCGAGGCAGACGGACCTCGAGGCCATCATGAAGGCCTCTGAGGGGAAGTTCGGTAAGGAGACCGCCTCCACCAAGGTAAGCTACTGAACATAGTAACGATTTTATCCTCCTAGTCCATTCTTTCGATCGATTTTCTTGGCAACCGAATCGCCGATACCGTATGACCCACGTGAATGGCACAATATCCAGCCGCCCGAGGGCATGGATGTCTCAAGGAGGTTCGAGTACGATGACGACTCTCTGTTGCTGCTCAGGAAATGGCTGAGGTTGGGCGGTCCTAAAAGGGTCGTGGAGGTGGGCTCCGGGAGCGGCTTCTTCACAGAGAAGCTTCTCACGATGTCCCCGCAATCGGAGATTACCTGCATCGAGCCCGACGACATCCTCCGGAAATATGCCGAGGGGAAGCTCAATGGGGGAGTGTCCTTAGTCAAGGGTGTAGCCGAGGAGATCCCGCTTCCATCTGAATACTCCGATCTCACCATCTGCCACATCGTGCTCAACAACCTCCCGGATGTTTCCTGCGCTGTGCGAGAGATGGCCAGGGTGACCAAGAGGGGTGGAATCGTCGCAGCCATCGAGCCCTTCGGGGGAATCGTCTCATATTACCCGGACAGGCGTTTGGATGAAGTGAATCGGGCCGCGGACCAAGCCTTCGGAAAGGGCGTATGGGGGCTGCGGAATAGACTCATGGATTACCCAGAGGATCAGGGGAACAGGCAGACACATTACCCGGAGATATTCTACGAGGTTGGCCTGAGGAACGTAGAAGCCCACGGTCTCCTCTCGGTATTCCTCCTCAGCGACCCCAGGAGAAGCGCAAACGACTTAATTGGTTGGCTGCGGAGCCGTCTCGATCTGTTGGAGAAGGATGAAGGAAGGCTCTCTGTGATCCAGGCGAGGGGCGGCGCAGACCAAGAGCTGACGCAGGAATTCCTCAAGCGAAATAAGGAGTACATCGAAAACCTATTAAAAAACCCGGAAAAGATCGCCGCGACTCACGAACTGGAATCAGTAGGCAGAATAGTTACCGTCGGCTTCAAAGCGTAGGGTCAGAGTATCTCGACGAGACCTTTATCGGCGTCAACCCGGAGCCTCATGCCCGTCTTGAGGGCCTTGATCTGGTCGTAGTCAAGCTTGTCTATAAGGGGGACGCCAGATATGACGCAGCCGGTAGCTATTATCGACTCCGTCTCGACGTTTATGATGGCTGCCGGCGCTGTGCCGAGCTTCTTCATCCTATATATGACGTAGCTGCCGACGGTGCTCCCTTTTCCCTTGGGGAAGATGAAGACCTTACCCTTGATGGACTCACCGCAGACGGCATGGCCTGGTTCTGTGATGACTCCTGTCTCAGGATCAACTCCACCATAGAAGCTGACGGGGTCCTTGCTGACCAGTGCCTCGCCTTCAGCGTATCCTCCGACGACCTTTCTGCCCCTAAGGATCATCTCAGGGCCTCCTTCACCAGCCGCTCGGCCGAGGCTACCCTCGTCCCGAGCCCCATGTTGGCGCAGTACTGAGCCCCCTTGAAGCTGTTGACGGCGACCTCCCGCCACCCCATCTCCCTCAGGGGGGCGACGACCATGCAGGTGTCGACGTACACCCCGCCCCCGGCCTCCTCTATCTGCCTGACGTACCCCTTCCTCTCTGCTTGGGCGTGGACGCCTCGGCTGGTGAAGACCCAGATGCGCCTCCCGAGTTCCTTTCCCCTCACCAGCCCGGCCACCTCCGCGATCTCCTTCAAACTGCAGTGTGGGCAGCCTATGCAGGTGACTGGATCGGAGACCTCGCATGTGAGCTTCTTCTTTGCCTCCTCTAGGTCGCGGTCCCCGACGGTCACCCTCTCGAGCCCGGCCAGGCGCTGCCTCATCTTCTCGGCCTCAGGCGTCACGCCCTCCCCGTGCCAGAGCGCTATGCCCCCGCTGGTTGCGCAGGCGGCGCCGAGGGTCTTGAGGGACTCGATGCTCGGCCTCCCGAGGCCCCTGAAGTAAGGGACGGTCGAGCCCAGGAGCTTGCCTGTCACGAAGCCGAGGGCACTGTAGTCG